>CAYWBD010000453.1:0-6199 GCA_964456315.1 uncultured Thermoflexus sp. | reverse complement strand
GCACGATCAGGGCTGCGGCGCCCTCAATCGTCACCTCGACGGCCGTTCCGTTGGCGAGCGATCCCACGGCATCGCCCGCGAGCCGGCCCATCACAGACGAGGCCTCCGGGCCAGCGACCGCGACCTGCGCCGTCTCAAGAGACAAATCTTCGAGCCGGGAGTCTTCTTCAAACGTGAAGCGGTCGAGCCACTGGACCGTTGGCCCGGCAGACGCCGCGCCGCTCAGTAGCAGCAAGCCGTTTGCAGACCGCCTGACAACCGTCAGGACGTCGATGATGCGGCCGCGCTCGGAGGTGAGGACGGTGCCAACCACTTGACCGGGCTCAAGTCCCAGCAGGTCATTGGTTGACAGCCTGTGGAGGAGGTCCAGCGCGTCCTTGCCAGAATGCCAGATGCGCGCCCGCCCGGACCAGTCCAAGACCGCAGCGCCGTTGGTGAGGGCCCCGTACCCGGCGTCGGACTCTGCGGCTGACGGGGCTGAGCTCACGTGATGCGCCTCAAGTGTGGCTGAAGGGGCCGGGCGTCATCGGTCGGGCTTCTGCTGTGCGCCGGAAGGCCGAGTCGTTCAGCCAGGCCTCACACCCCGAAAGAAGTCCCGCAGCCGCAGACCTTTTTGGCGTTCGGGTTGTGGAACTGGAAGCCCTTGCCGTTGAGACCGTCTGAGAAGTCCAGCGTCATGCCCGCAAGGAACACGAACGACTTTTTCGGGACGAACACCGCCACGCCATGCTGGGCGATGATCTTGTCTTCTTCTCCTGGCGCATCCACGATGTCCAGCATGTATGTCAGGCCGGAGCACCCTCCGCCTTTGACCGCCACCTTCAGGCCCCAGGTCTCTGGCTTGCCCTGCTTTACCGCGAACTCCTTCACCTTGCCAGCGGCCTTTTCGGTGATGGCGATCGTGTTCAGGGGAGTCGTGGCGGCGGTCTGCGATGACGGGGTAGTTGTCACTTTGTCTGCCTCTCAGGCGCAGGGTCTGGCATTCATCCCATCTTACCGCGGACGAGGCCCAGGCCGCTGACTTTCCACGCTTTGCATTGTCGCTGGCACGTAAATCAGGGTACGGCGTCTGGACAACGGTCCCACTGGCGCTCTGACGGTGGAGCCGTGACTACAATGGCGGGTGCCGCCCGAATAGGGGCGGTGGGAGCGCCCAATGCCAGTCCGGATTGTCGTCGTCAACACGCGGGCCGCCAACATCCACAGCGTGGTCAAAGCGCTGGAGCGGGCCGGCGCGACCCCTGTCGTCACGGACGACCCTGCTGTCCTCCGCATGGCCGACTCGGCCGTCCTGCCTGGTGTTGGTGCAAGCGACGCTGCCCTGCGCGCCCTTGATGAGGCGAGGCTGCGTGAGCCATTACGGTCCTTTGCCGCTAGTGGCCGCCCGCTCCTGTGCGTCTGCCTCGGCATGCAGCTGCTGTTCGAGAGTTCAGAGGAGGGCGCCATCCCGGGCCTGGGCATCTTGAAGGGCGACGTGCGACACTTCCCGCCCGGAATGACCAACGAACGCGGAGAGCGGCTCAAGGTCCCGCACATGGGTTGGAACGACGTCCACATCTCTCCGGCTGGCCGCCGCCACCCGGTCCTCGCTGGCGTGCCTGAGGGCGGTCACTTCTACTTTGTCCACTCGTACCACTGTGTACCCGCGGATACGGCGGACATCGCGGCAACGACGGACTACGGGATGAAGGTCTGCGCCGCCGTTGTGCGCGGCGAGGTGGTCGGCACGCAGTTCCACCCCGAGAAAAGCGGCGACCTCGGGCTGCAGCTGTACGAAAACTTCGTGCGGCATTCAGGCGCGGTCGCCGCGAAATAGCGCAACCAGGTAGCAGGCGCGGGGTAGGTTCGCCAAAAAAGAGACGGGGCCGCCCGCGCTCTCGAGGACGGTGAGAGCGAGGCGGCCCCGTGCGGCGGGTGGAGACAGGGCCGCGAAATGCCGATCTTGGCTCGCCCACCCGCTGGAAAGCCTGCCCGGAGCACGCCCGGTCTGACGGGTCAGCGCCCCAGTCCCCCCTCAGGGACACAGGTCAACCGGGATGTCCTCTCCTGCGGACGGACTTCAGCGCAAAAGCCTTGCCGGCTCCGGCCTGCGCCCGCCTGGACATCTCGGATGTTGTCTAGTGAAGCAGCCGTCTGTGAGGGCGCAGCAGGAGCGCCATTAGAGCTGCGTAGGAACGTCGGCCGCAACCCGTTCCCACACCTGGCTGGCCCAAAGCCGGTATGACGGCCAACGGCGCGGATCTGGACGACAGAGCCTATCCGCCCACCGCGTAAGAGAACTCGGCCTGGTAGGCCGAGAAGTCCGGCTGCTGCCCTGACCGCGCCTCTGGTGTTACTGACTTGGCTGCAATCAAGTACTTGGAAAGGATGACTTCGCCCCCCGGCCTGCCGTTCGGCACGACAACTACGATCTCGATGGCCGGCGCGTCTTTCGGGTAGGCCGTAACACTCAGGGTGGTATCCCCGGCCTGGATGCACTGCACATCGACGGGGCAACGGGAGTCGCCCAGGACGCCAGTGAAGACGACGCCCACGTCGGCGGCCGCGATCCGAAACCCCTCGCCTGGCTTCAGAGGGCGCTGTTCCTGCGGCGCCAGGTCAGCCAGGGCGGCTGGAGGAAGCCACACGCTCCTGGCGTGCGTGATCGCGCCGTCTGCGATGTTGAGCTTGTGCCGGCCCGGGCTCAGGCTGTCGAACCGAAACCTGCTCAGTCCGGCGCCGCTAGCCAGATCGGAGTCCGACGGCTCAAGCGTCGTATCGAGCGTCGCGTTGACCCTTCCGGGCCCAAGGTGCCTTACCAGGACGGTCAGGCTGGTACCCGACGCCTGGTACCCCGCGTACTCCCATTTCCCGTCCAACGACGGGTCTGTTGACGGCGTTGAGGCTGGCGCGTCACCGGCGCAGGCCGCACTCAGCGCAATCGAAGCACCTGCGAGACACAAAGCCAGCAGAACCGAACGGAACCGCAACTTTCTTCCCTCAGTCTGACCGCTCGTCCATCGCTATACAGCACACGCGGGCCGGAGCTGGCTTGCGTGCGCGGCGGTCGCTGCAATTATGGCAGGGTCATCCCAAACGGATGTCGGGGGACCGGCACGACTAGTCGGCAGTTCTTGGCCGCCGCTAGCGCGCGTTTTGTCACCCGTTTGTCACCAGATGCTGCCCATCTGTGACCTTACTCTCCGTAGCCTGCGAATTGGGCCCGGCCCGGCCTGGCGCAGCTAGTGCTGGGTTGTGTCGTGGGTGTGGTGGCCAGGCTGGCTCGGCCCACTGTCCGCTGAATGACGGAGTGGCGGCGTCCGCGCAAATCGTCACGGCTGGCGTGTTCGGCACTGCTCTGGCCCTTCCCAGCGGAATGGCGCAGTCCCCGAGGGCAGCTACTCCCGGTCCCGCCTGGCTCGCTGGAACAGCCTCGCTGCTCCAAGCAACAGCGGTACCGCCAGAAGGGCGAAGTTCCCTGCTGCGACAGTCCCCGGGGGCGCCGCGCCGCAACCTCCGGCAGGCTTGCCCTCGCCTTCGTTCGCACCTTCCGGCTGGACGGCACGGACCGCGTTGTCGCCGGTTGTTCCCTGCCCGGACGCAGGGCCGTCCACGCCGTTGCCCAAAGGTGGCTGACCGGCCTGGCCCGACTGGCCTTGTTCACCGGACTGTCCCTGCGGACCCGTCTGTCCGGACTGGCCTAGCTGGCCGGACTGGCCCCGCTCGCCTGCCGCGCCGGTGTTGGGCGCTATCGCCGAAGCGCCGGAAGAGGCCAGGTGATTGCTGGCGGGTGGCGGCAGCGAGACGATGGCGTCTGGCGCCGTGCACACGCCTGTGCCCCGAGTCTGGCCTGACTTCACCCTCGCGGCGGCCTCAAGCGCGTACTGCGCATTGGCGGAGTCGCAGTCTGGCACAGCCTGATAGGCGCGGCCAGACTCGCCGTAGAGGTCAGCGACGTAGCCCCAGTCCGCGGGCTTGAGGTCGGGTGACATCGCAAAAGTAGCTGCGGCCTCGGCGTACAGCCCGCCGGCCCAGGCATGGCTCTGCAGCGCCTCTCTGATCGCACGCGCCAGCATCTGTAGCGCGCTGGCGTAGTCGCGGTGGTCGTTGTAGGTCGCCAGGCGCCCTGTCACCGGACGGATGGCGGCGACCGCCTCACCCAGCTCTCTGCCAGTGAACGCCTTGCGGTACGTGAGGTTCGCCAACTCGAACACGTACTCTGCGTATTGCCGACGGGCCAGGTCCGAGTACCCGACGCTCGCCGGGTCTCCAAACCGCACCGAAGCACCGATGGCCCTCAGATACATCTCAGCAGCAAGCAGCGGGTCGCCCAACTTGTCCTTGGCGACAGTCCCCGCGTAGAAGCCGTAGTAGACCGCCGGGTCCTTGGATGTCCTGGAAGCACTGCGGGCGGCGTTTGAGGGAGAGGCCCGGTAGTAGGTGTCAAGGACATCGCCGGCGTTTACGTAGTAGTCGACGGCCTCGGCGTGCCTGCCTGCGACCTCGGCGTTCCTGGCCGCCAGACGCCACATTTCCGCCCTGTAGTAGACGTAGGCCTCGGGTATCACTGTCTGGCCGCGCGGAGTCGGGTGGTGTTCGCGGTACTCTGCCTCTGTCACCTTTTCGGCAATCTGCGCGGCGCGCCTGGACCAGTTGGCCCGGAGCGAGATGTAGCCGTCGCCAAGCAACTCGCGAGGCGCGCCACCCAGCACATTGGCCTCGCCGTAGAGGTCCCCCGCCGACATGAATAGCTCGGCAGCATGCAACCTCCACCCGGCGACCTCGTCCGCGGTGGGCGGGCGGTTGCCGGACGGCTCCGGGACGAGCAGTGTCGCGGCGTAACACGTCGCCAGCTCTACGGACGTCTTCTGGACCGGAGTCTGATCCTTGGCTGTGGGGTGCGGGATGTGAGGCCGCTCGCAGTGGTCCAGTCGCAGGAACTTGACGCCGCCTTTGTACATGCCCGGCACGGCATCGGCGGGCTCGCAGACGGGCGCTGCGAAAGCCTCCTTGTCGTCCTGGAAGGCAGCCGCGGCCTGGGTCCACATGTTGTTGGCGATGTCGCAGGCGCCGGACGCGGCTGCGATGTTCCCGGCCGCCACCAGCGCCAGCCAGGCATCGCGCGGTTGACCGCTCCTTTCGAAGTAGGCGGCATTCTTTCTGAGTTCATCAATGACCGCGTCCTGCTCCGTCTGCGCCTCCCCTGCCCGCTGCAAGGCCTGGCGACGCAGCAAGATGCGCTGCCACTCCGCGGCGGCGTTAGCGTCGCCGCGCTCGCGGGCTGAAGTGAGGCGGGCGCGGAGGTCGCTGAAACTGGCGCTGTCCTGGAGTTTCTCCCGGGCAGCCAGTAGTGCGACCCCGAACTTGCCGGACAGCAACGGGTCGGCGCCCAGCTCCCTGTTCAGCTTTCCAGTTGACCGTACAAAGACCTCATAACCAGCCGTTTCGACCTGGTCAGAAAGCTCAATCGTGAAGCGTTGGTCGAACGCGGCCAAGTGGCCCCATTGCCCGGACAGCGCGTAGAGCGTGCCTGCGGCCTGATGGTGCCCAAGTGCCGCGTAGCGGTCCCCGACCGCCTCATATATGGAGGCCTCCAGGACAGGGTTGCGGGCCGGCTCCTCCGGCCTCAAGGCCTTGATGCAGCCTAAGTATTTCTCGTGTTGGAGCCTCGCCTCGTCCGACTTGAATTCCAGAGAGGGCGCGCCAGACTGGGCTGTCTTGATCACCACTTCAGCTGCCCGCGTGTAGGCGTCGAAGCACTTCTGCACATCCCCGGCGGTGTCACGCGACGGCGCGGCCAACACGCGCCTCGCGTCCCGACTGATGGTAAAAGTCGCCCAAACCACCGCCGCGATCACGACGACCGAAAAAAACGCGAAACCCACTCGGCGACCGGACATGACTGGCCTCCTGATGCAGACGTTCCCAACCTCAGGATGCCACTCGCCCAACCCCGTTGTGAACCGTCTGCCTCAATGCATCTTGGCAAAGAGCCTCATCCGGGTGGGCGGTGGCTCTTACGGGACAGCGGGTGGGGAGGGCAGCAACCGTCGCGCTGGGTCCCCGTTGTCCGCCCACCGTTCGCCCTGAGCCTGTCGAAGGGCGAACCGACCGCCCCGCTGTCGTCCCGCAAGCGTAAAATCCCGCCGGCTGGTTAGCTCGTGCTGCGCGCCCCACGCCGATGGTCCCGCGCCCTATTCGCCGCTGGAGACACGAATCA
>CAYWBD010000452.1:0-7666 GCA_964456315.1 uncultured Thermoflexus sp. | reverse complement strand
GCGGGTTGGACTCTCCGTTGGCGCAGAAGTTGATGGCCAGTTTCACCCTCGTCCTTGAAGGGTCGATCGTGTGTCGTCTGTACTCGTCGAAGTTACGGGCCCCCGCATCGCCCTGCGACAACACCGTTGTCGACCCCCTGGGCAAGAGACAGGCGTCGGGGTTAACACCGAACCTGGAACCTTCACGAGCGGGGTGGGTATGCAGGTCGACCAGACCCGGCATCAGCATGCCGTCGCCGAGATTCAGCATCCTCCGCGCCCGCGGCAACGAGGCCGGCGTCACATCAACCCCGACGAACGAGATCATTCCGTCGGTCAGACCGATCGCTCCCGGTCCGTCCAGCCCGGTAACCGGGTCGACCACGTGGGAAGCAACCAGTAGCAGGTCTGCCTCAGCCGCCTCCGGTCTCATTCCTGCGTGCTCCATTCGAAGTCACGTGACACGTAGCACCTTCTCGCCGCACCGCTGAAATGTCTTGGGCACTGGGGCCACCGGCGAATCTCGTAGCCGGACTCGCAGGGCTGCGGGCTCTTCGTCTCACTTGCACGGAAGCAGGCAGGCCCCCTCTGGAGCCGGAACACGTGACCGTGGTGCGTACTAAGAGCCAATAGCGATTACGAACGTACCGTTGTCCGTTTCTCAGCACACGGCCGTTCCGCACTGACTGGCGGGCGGCGGGGCAGATCGGGGACGACCTGATCGCTGATTGTCGGCCTGTCCTCGTGCTGTCTGGCGTCGCCAGGCGGGCGGAGTCCATTTGGTCGATCTGACTGTCCAATGCCCAGACTGGCGGCACAGCACGCAACGACTGGGCCGGTTCGTGCCGTGAAATCGTCAGGTGCCATGCGTCTGACAAGATTCTCATCGAAATCTCATCGGCCCTTCATCCTGCCAAGAAGCATGTCACTACATTCGCCCTTGAGCCGTGTGTTGCGGCCGAGAGGAGAAACACCCATGCACGCAGCAGTAGTGACCCTAAACCTGAAGGGGATGGCGCACGAGGAGTTCGCGAAAGTCTGCGGCCAGTTCTGCCCGGCGTTCGAGCAAATCCCCGGCCTGGTAACCAAGGTGTGGATCAGCGACCCGAAGAAGAACACCTACGGCGGGCTCTACACATTCCGCGACAGGGCCGCGTTCGAGGCGTACCAGAAGTCGGACCTCTGGCGGCAGGTCCAGGCGTTCCCGAACTTCGCTAACATCACCGTCCAGAACTTCGACGTCCTGGACGAGTGGACTCGGCGTACTACGAACTTGATCGCGGTGGCCGTGTAGGGCCGTCGCTGCAAGGTCTCCGAAGGCTTGCCACACATGGTCCGTACGATTGGCGAGGTGTTGGCGAAGAGGGCCAGCGAGGGCTTCGTTGGCCGTGAACGCGAGCTGGCCGCCCTGCACAGACTCATTGAGCCCGGCGGCCAGCTCGTGGTCCAGGTCCACGGCATCCCAGGTGTCGGCAAGACAAGCCTCTTGCAGGCGTTCGGCGCACAGGCAAGGTCCGAAGGCGCGACGGTAATCTGGCTCGACTGTGGCGGAATCGAACCGACAGAGCGGGGGTTCCTGCACAAGCTCGGGGCCGCCATCGGGGCGGAGCTTACCGACGCAGATGCGGCCGCCGCCCGGCTCGGCAGCATCGGTCGGCGCGTCGTGCTCGTCCTGGACACCTATGAGGTCTTTCGCCTCATGGACACCTGGCTGCGGCAGGACTTCATACCAGCGCTGCCCAGCAACGTGCGCGTAGCGATTAGCGGACGCGAACCTCCGGTCCCGGCATGGCTGACGCGCCCCGAGTGGCGCGGCTTGTTCCTCAGCTTGGCGTTGAACCCGCTCAATGAAAAAGACGCGCTGACGCTGCTCCGCTGGCTTGGCGTCCCCGAAGGCGACGCCCGCCGGGTCAACGTATTCGCAAGAGGGCTGCCGCTCGCGCTGACCCTCGCCGCCGCGACCAGGGGCGCCGGTGTGCCAGGGCCGGGAGAGACCGCAAGCCAGCAGGTGGTTGACAGCCTCACGCGTCAGTTCCTGGCGGACATAGACGAACCTGCGGTCCGCAGGGCATTGGAAGCCGCATCTCTCGTCCGCAGGGTCAGCCTCTCCCTGCTCAAAGCGATGCTCCCAGACCAGGCGCCCGTGGACCTGTACGAACGCATCGCTGCATTGCCGTTTGTCCTGGCGGCGAACGACGGACTGGTCATCCATGACGCCGTGCGTCAGACGCTCGCAGCATCTCTCAAGGCCTCAGACCCCTCCGGGTATCTGGAGTACCGGCGCAGAGCCTGGCGCCAGCTCCGAGATGAAATCAGGGGAGTCCCTGCTGTAGAGATGTGGCGGTACACCGCGGACATGCTCTACATGATCGAAAGCCATATGGTGAGGGACGCGTTCTTCCCACATGACGCGCCGCCGATCGTTGTGGAGCCGGCCACCCGACGGGACGGGGACGGGATCCTTGCGATCGCGAGGCGGCATGAGGGCCCGGAAGAGGCAGGGAGCCTCAAAGTGTGGTGGGACTGCCACCCCGACAGGTTTACGACGGTCCGGGACGGCGAAGGCAACCTGCTGGGTTTCTTTGTGCTGTCGTTTGCCGACCTTATAAGCAAACTGGTATTCGAGGGAGACCCGGTCGCCCGGGAGTGGCAGGGGCACCTCCGGTCACACCCGGTCCCTGAGGGCCAGCGGGCGATGTTGGCCCGCCGCTGGCTGAGCGATCAGGAAGGGGAGCTGCCCTCGCCTGTCCAGGCCGCCTCATGGATCGAAGTGAAGCGCACGTACATGGTTGCCCGGCCACAGTTGCGGCGCGTCTACATGTCGGTCTGCAATATCGAGACATACGGGCCCGTAGCAACGAGATTGGGCTTCAAGGGCATCCCGGAGTCGAGTCCCGTCGTTGACGGGCAGAGGCGCTATCTCGCCTGCCTTGACTTCGGTCCGGCCTCCGTGGACGGCTGGATCGCGGGTATCGTCGCGGCAGACCTGGGGATCGTGGAACCTGAGCTGCTTGACATCGACGCGAGAGAGGTTTCAGTTGACGGGCGGCGTGTGCCGCTTACACCGCTGGAGTTTGGCTTGATGCGGACGCTTGTCGAGCGGCAGGGCAAGGTGGTGAGCAGGGCCGAACTCATCGAGGCAGTGTGGGGCTACTCCTACACCGGCGGCAGCAATGTGGTGGAGGCTGTCGTCAGGACCCTGAGAAAGAAACTGGGCCCGCAGGCCCACACAATCGAGGCGGTGCGAGGCGTCGGCTATCGGCTACAGGTTCATGGCGCGGTGGTGAAGTAAAGAGTCGCGTGTCGGCCATGCACGACGTCGTCTGGGTCCCGCTGCCTGAGCCGCGAGGCACACCGTCACTATGTGTGGATAGTGCCCGGCGGCCCCGCAGATCATGGCGCTGTCGAACGTTTCAACGGCCCCTTTCCCGGACTGGCCCCTCGGCCCCGTGCCAGTTCCTCAAAGCTGTCTGACAGACCATCTCAGGAACTTTCGGCTGTGATGGCGGCGGGATCTCAGAAAGATGCAGCCCAGCTCGACTCAGCCGAGAAGGTTGCAGGATTCGTGTGCGGGGGACGAAACTTGCGCGGCGCCGTGAGGGGAGGCCGGGCGAGGCGCCTGAACCGCGCAGAGGCGACACGCCGTTGAAGCAGTTGCTGCATGGCCGCAGTATCGATTGGAACGGCGATGGATGTATGCCGTTCCTTATCACCATCGCGGTGCTTGCCCGTCCGCCGCGGCGCGGTGTCCCTGCCGGCGCTCGGGGCGTGAAGGCTGCCTGATGGCGCCGTGTTAACCTCACGGCTTGCACGACGCCCCTCCGCGTCTGCGGAACTACGAGCAGGTTCAGATCCGCGCCGGAAAGCCCGGACCCGTGGGTCATGGCGGCAGTTACGCCCAGTCAAATGGCGACAGAACTAGCAGCAGCCACACCATCCGGGGCGGAGCGGACGCTCCGCCTCGTGTTCCTGCCTGACCGCCGGGAGTTCCTGCTGTGGGGGAAGAGCGATGGCAGATCCGCCATCGTTCAGGCTCTGGCAGGCGGCGCACCGTGCAAGGTCCCAGTAGTCGTGCCGCACGGCAGGGTGAAGCATGTTTCCGGCGTTTCGTTGCCGTTGTTGGAGACGGTCTCGCGCCTCGCTTCCATTCCCAAACGTGACCTCGCCTCGCTGCCGCCGTCCATCTCCGCGTGGAGCGTGGCGAGCAAGTTCGCTTTGGACCTTGCCGTCCGCGAGCGTCTTGTGCCCGTGGTAGTCCAGAAAGGACACGAGCTGTTGGCGCGCTGGGCAGCCGCGATCTCGTCGGAGGACGATACGGCGCGGTTCTCGGCCATTGCCCGGTACATGCCGCTTGCCGGCTATGCATCGCCTGTGCAGGCGAATGGGCCAGCCGGCCCGGCTCTGCGAGCATTCCTCGACGCAGCGGTGGACGAGCTTGTCCGCGCCGCGTGCGCGGAAGCCGGGGACTTCGGTGTGACGGCCCGCGCCGGTGCGGCCAGGGCGGGACGGCCTGCGTTCGCGCAGCGGTGGACGACCGCGCTGACGGGGCCAAGACCGCTGCTTGAAGCCGGCAGCTACACGACCCGGCGGCTCACAGAGGCGCTATCCCGGTGGAGCGAGCCGGTTGTGCGCGGTCCTCAAGACCGCCCGCGGGCCTGTTTCCGTCTCGACCTCCCCGAAGGGGACAGTGACCAGTTCACTCTGAGGTTCTTCTTGCAATCGACCGACGACCCGAGCCTCATGGTCGAGGCGGCTGAGGTGTGGAGGACGAAAGAAAGGACACTGCACAGGCTGGGGCACGCCTTCCGGGACCCGCAGGAGGCGCTCCTGGAGGCACTGGGACAGGCGGCGGCGCTGTTCCCTCCGGTGGGGGCCAGCCTTGCCCAGGCGCGCCCTGAGTACATCGGCCTGGACGCGCTGGGGGCATGGGAGTTCATATGCGAGGGCGGGCCGTCCCTGTCCCAGGCCGGGTTTGGCGTGATCGTGCCCGCTGCCATTACAGCCGCCGGGCAGCGGCGGCTCAACATGCGCATGCGGGTAGGCGGCGACACTGAGGTGGCCGGCGCCGTGGACGGCACGGGCGGCCTGAGCCTCGACAAGTTGCTCAACTTCCGTTGGGAGGCCGCGATCGGTGACCAGGCGATCACCCGGCAGGAACGGGCGGCAATAGCGGCCCAGAAGGCGCCGCTGGTCCAGCACCGAGGGGAATGGGTGGCGGTCGACCCGCAGGCGCTGGCCGAAATCCAGCAAAGGCTGGCGGCCGGCACCGGCCGCATCTCTGGCATTGACGCAATCCGCGCCGCGTTCTCCGGTGAAATCGAAGCAGGCGGTATTACTGCGTCGGTCGTCGCAGAAGGACAGTTTGCCAGGGCCATGGACAAGCTTGGTAGAGGGGTGACAGAGGCCCTGGAACTGCCTCGTACCCTTCAGGCCTCTCTGCGTCCGTACCAGGAGCGCGGTTATGCATGGCTCTGCACGATGGGCTCGCTTGGGTTGGGAGCCTGCCTCGCGGACGACATGGGCCTTGGCAAGACGGTGCAGGCCCTGGCGTTCTTCTTGCACCAACTAGAGACTAACCCCCACGATGCCAGGCCAGCCCTGGTCATCGCTCCGACCTCGGTCGTCGGAAACTGGGAACGGGAAGTCTCGCGCTTTGCGCCTGCACTCAATGTCGTCCGCCATTACGGGACCGCCCGGGACGGCGACGGGCTTGCAGCGCTTGCGGGGCCAGGCACGCTCGTTGTCACGTCGTACGGCCACCTGCGCAGAGACATCGCTGAGCTCTCCAGTGTGAGCTGGTCGACAGTCGTGCTCGATGAAGCGCAGAACATCAAGAACGCAGCCTCGGCGACCGCCCGCGCCGCCCGCCGCCTCCAAGCCTCCTGCCGGTTCGCGCTGACTGGGACGCCAGTCGAAAACCGCCTTGCGGAACTGTGGTCCATCCTCGACTTCGCCAACCCGGGCCTGCTCGGTCCGCTGGAGAAGTTCAGGCGGGAATATGCCGTGCCGGTAGAGCGGTACGGCGACGACAGAGCGGCCGAACGCCTGCGGCGCATCGTGGGACCCTTCCTCCTGCGCCGCTTGAAGAGCGACCCTGCGGTCATCCAGGACCTGCCGCCGAAAAACGAGATGAAAGTCGTCTGCACGCTCACACGGGAGCAGGCCACCCTGTATCGGGCGGTGGTGGACGAAGAGATGCGCCGTATCGAGGACGCGGAGGGGATCGAGAGGCGCGGCAGGGTGCTTGCGCTTCTGATGGCCCTCAAGCAGGTCTGCAACCACCCGGCCCAGTACCTTGGCGAGGCGGGGCCGCTGCCCCGGCGGTCTGGCAAGCTGGAACGCCTGACCGAGATGCTTGAAGAGGCCCTTGCCGCTGGCGACAGGGCGCTTATCTTCACCCAGTTCCGCGAGATGGGAGACCGGCTCGTCGGCCACCTGGAAGCGCAGCTTGGGGCCAGGGTCGCTTTCCTTCACGGCGGCACTCCGCAGAAGGCCCGGGACAAGCTTGTGGCAAATTTCCAGGAGGACGAGACGGCTGCGCGCATATTCGTGCTCTCCCTGAAAGCGGGCGGCACCGGGCTGAACCTCACTGCGGCGAACCACGTGTTCCACTACGACCGTTGGTGGAACCCGGCTGTTGAGGACCAGGCGACGGACCGCGCCTACCGCATCGGCCAGAAACGCACCGTCCACGTCCACAAACTGCTCTGCGCAGGCACGGTTGAGGAAAAAATAGACGCCTTGCTCGAAAAGAAGCGCGGCCTCGCTTCGCAGGTCATCGGCAGCGGGGAGAGGTGGATTACAGAACTGGAAGATGATGACCTCAGGGAGCTCTTCATGTTGTCCAGAGACGCGGTGGTCGCCGGAGACGACACAGACGACGCAGAAGCGGCGCAGAAACCGAAGGGCGGACGGCGCAAGCTGGGACGGCCGGTCGAGACGGAGGCGCCGGTATGAACAGGTGGGCAAGCGGCAGGTGGGAATGGTCCGCGCCAGCGCCCAAGTTGCCGCCTCCGGCGCACGGCATCAAGGCCGCGAAGTACGGCACGAGCTGGTGGGGCCAGCGCTGGACAGCAGCGCTTGGAGCGATGTCCGCCGAGTACGCCAACCGGTTGCCCAGGGGAAAGTCCTATGCCCGGGCAGGCAGGGTGCACGACCTGGTAATTGACCGTGGCGACATCAAAGCGCTCGTCACCGGCTCGCGGCGGTTCCCATACGAGGTGCACATTGCCGCAGCAAGGTTGAGCGATCAGGTGTGGGACAGGGCGATCGTTGCGATGGCCCAGAGTGCCCGGTCCGCCGCGGACCTCCTCGCAGGCCGGATGCCAGAGCAGATTGACGCCGCGTTCAAAGAAGGCGGGGCTAGCCTGTTCCCTGCGAGTGAGGCTGACCTTTCCACTGAGTGCGACTGCCCCGACTGGGCAAACCCATGCAAGCACATCGCGGCGGTCCACTTCGTGGTGGGGGCGGCTCTAGACCACGACCCCTTCCTGTTGTTCGAACTGCGAGGCCGCACGAAGGGGCAGGTGCTGGATGCGCTGCGGGCCGCCCGCGCGGCAAGCAGGGTGCTACTGGCCGGCCCCGGCGGCGCGCTAGGATTCGAGAAGAGGAACACGCCGGGCACGGAAGGCGATGTACAGATCGTGATCCCGGCGCAATACGACAGCGGCGAGGGCCAGGCGCCCGA
>CAYWBD010000451.1:0-3338 GCA_964456315.1 uncultured Thermoflexus sp. | reverse complement strand
GCCTGGCGTTGGGGGTACGCTTGCGTCGCCACCGCAAGCTGACCCGGCAGCGCCCAACAGCAAGAGCAGGAAGAGGATGTGCATCGTCCGGCGGATCATATGCGCACTATGTTAGGCGCACAGTGTTTTCGATCATCCCGGCCTCGGCTCCGAGTTGACTGACCCGGCGACGACACCGGTCGGCCTGGCCGACGCCGGGCCGCGGGCCGACGCTCCGGTCCAGGTGCGCAGTCGTTCAGCCCTGCTGGGTACGTTTGAGTCGTTCCGGATCCGCAGCTTCCGGTTCCAGTGGTCGGCCGATTCCCTTTCGGTGTGGGCGTCGGAAATGGAGACGCTGGTACTGGGTTGGTACGTGCTGGCCGAGACGGGGTCAGCGTTCCAGACGGGGATGATCGGCGCGCTACGGTTCGGCGGGACTCTGCTTGCGCCGCTGTACGGGGTGATGGCGGACCGCATTGACCGGCGACGCATGCTCGTGGGGATGAGGTTGCTGTTTGCGGTGCAGGCTGCGGTCTTAATGGCGTTGGCGCTTAGCGGCGTGATCCAGCCGTGGCACGCCTTCGTGATCTCCGGCGTGGGCGGCCTGGTGCGGCAGGGAGAGCAGGTGGTCAGGCAGTCGCTGATCGCCGACACCGTGCCGAGGCGGTCACTCATGAACGCCGCCGGGCTGGCCCGCACGACGCAGGACCTGTCCCGCATCGCCGGGTCGTTCCTCGGGGCCAGCCTGCTGTCGGGCCTGGGGCTGGGCCAGGCCTACATAGGCGTGACCGTGTTTTTCCTGGCAAGCGCCGTACTGGCGCTCGGGATAACGCTGCGCGGTGACATCCCGCGGCGGGCCGGAGAGTCGACTCTAGGCAACCTGCGCGCCGGGGTAGCGTACGTGCGCAGCGACTCCACGATCGTCGCCATCATGTTCCTGGCTTTCCTGGTCAACTTCACGGTCTTCCCGTTGACCAACGGACTGATGCCGGTGGTGGCGAAGGAGGTGTACGGCCTAGGCCCGACGGGGCTGGCCGCGCTGACCGTGGCGGGCTCGGCCGGCGCGCTGGTCGCATCGTTGTCGCTTGCGGCCTTTTCGAGGTCCAGGCGGCCGGAACGGTTGATGTTGGCCGGGATATTCCTCTGGCACCTTACGCAGCTGGCGTTCAGCCAGGTGGATGGCCTGGGACTGGGCTATCTGGTGCTCGCTGCAAACGGGATGATGATGAGCGTCGCGATGATCGCCATGTCCACGCTCCTGCTGGACGTGACCGCGGCGGAGTTCAGGGGCAGGGTGATGGGCGTGCGGATGCTGGCGGTGTACGGCTTGCCGATGGGCCTGCTGTTGGGCGGTTACCTAAGCGAACGGTACGGCGTGCAGACAGCGACGCTGCTGCTGGGCGCAGTCGGCACGGGCCTCACGTTATGTTCGCTGGCCATCTGGCCCGCACTCTGGCGGAGCCCTCGACGGGGCGCCTGAGCCAGCCTGTGCGTGTTGGCGCGACTGGCCGTTGCTGCGCCCGCCGAACAAGGTCCGCTGTGACCGGACGTTGAGCTGCTCGCGGCAAGGCTGGGCGCCCTCCGGCTACGCGTGCGGGGATGGGGACGGGCCTTTCACTCAGCCTGAGCGGATGCCGAAGCTGCACCGCCCCGCAGTTCCCGTGGCAGGGTGAACGTGATGTTCTCTTCCGGGCCGCCCACGTGCACCACGTGCTGGGGCTTGAGGGCCGCGACCACAGCCTGGACCAGGTTTTCCGGCGTGGACGCCCCCGAAGTGATCCCGACCCGGTTCACGCCCTTAAACCACGTCATGTCCATCTCGTCCGGCCCATTGATGAGGTAGGCAGGGACCCCCATGGCGACCGCAACCTCTTTCAGACGGTTGCAGTTGGAGCTGTTCTGCGCGCCGATCACGAGGACGATGTCGGTCAGTCCGGCAAGCGTCTGCGCCGACTCCTGGCGGTTCGTCGTGGCGTAGCAGATGTCGTTGCGCACAAGAGCCGTCGGATAGCGTTTCTGGATCCCCGCGACAGCGCGTGCGGTGTCCCGGACGGACAGCGTCGTCTGGGTCAGGACTGCGACCTCCGCCCCGTCCCCCCAGTCCGGCACTTCTGCCTGTTCGCGCTCATCGAGCAGGGTCATCTCGGCCTGCCCGGTCGTGCCGATCTCCTCCTGGTGTCCGCGGTGGCCGACCAGCACGACTCGCTTACCCTCACGGGCGTACTTCTTCGCCTCGTTGTGGACGCGTGTGACCAGCGGGCACGTGGCGTCGATGACCTGCAGACGGTTCTGGCGCGCGGTCTGGTAGTCGGACGGCGGAGAACCGTGCGCAGAGAAGATCACGACCGCGCCGGCGGGCACATCTGTCACCTGCTCGACGGTGATAGCGCCCTTGGCCTCTAGATCGGCGACGACGTGCGGGTTGTGGACAATCTGGTGTTTGACATAGACGGGCGGGCCGTATTTCTTCAGCGCCAGCTCCACGATGTCTACTGCCCGCACGACACCGGCGCAAAAACCTCGCGGGGTGGCCAGATAAACGTCCACTAAGACCTTCACCACTCTGAGCCGGCCCGGTGGGACCACGCTCGCAACACAACGCCGACGCCAGGGCCAGGCCGGCCCGGATTATAGCGCGGCGCCTGGGTCGGCCTTTTTCGCTGGCCAGCGGACGTCGTCTACCAGTCCAAGCATCACTGGGGTGACCACGAAGGCGAGCGCGATGCCGCCGAGCATCACCTGGTAGCCCATCTCTGGCGACCGTGCGTTTAGAGCGTCGATGCCCGGCCCCGCCAGCCTCGCCAGCGCGGCGCCTACAAGGGTGGCCAGGCTGGTGTAACCGAGGTCGCGCGCGGCTTTGGTCCTGGGCACCAGCCCGTTGGCCATCGCCCACGTGACGCTCACGAATATCCCGATCGCAACGCCGACAAGCAGCCCGATGAGCATCACATGCAGGAGCGTGCTCGCGCCGGTCAGCAATAGCGCACCGGTGGCGCCGGAGATCCCGCCTGCCACGAGGAGCCACCTGTGACCGAACCTGCCGTGCAGCTTCCCGGCCGGGACGGCGACCAGCGCGGTCGACAGGGCCAGGACCACCGCGAGCGCTGCGGCGCCCTTCGCAGGGTCTTCGAGACCGACGGCGTCTTCAAGGAACGGGATGGAGTAGACCTGCATTGCCGACATCGCGGCGATCACGAAGACTAGCGAGGCAAGGAACCCGAAGTATGCCTTGCGGCGCGGCGGCGGGCCCTGAGGCTCTCGCGGTCCCTGTGGCTCTCGTGGTCCCTGAGGCTCTCGCGGGCCCAGCGGCTCGCGCGGTCCCTGTGGCTCTCGTGGTCCCTGAGGCTCTCGCGGGCCCA
>CAYWBD010000450.1:0-3877 GCA_964456315.1 uncultured Thermoflexus sp. | reverse complement strand
GAGGACCTCTGGCCGTTCAACGACGAGCGGGTGGCGCGGGCCATCTTCGCCTGCCGGATACCCGTGATCAGCGCAGTGGGCCACGAGACGGACTTCACCATCGCAGACTTCGTAGCGGACGTGCGTGCGCCGACGCCGTCGGCCGCAGCGGAGCTGGTCGCGCCGGACAGGCGGGACCTGACGCGCAGGGTGGCGTCGGGGGCGCAGGCCCTGACATCGGCGCTGGACAGGCAGGTGCGGGAGGCGCGCATGGTGCTCGAGCTGGCGCGGGACCGCCTGGAGGGGCGCGTGCCGGAAACGGGCACCCCCAGGCACAGGGTCGAGGAGCTCTTGAGGTCGGCCCGGCTGGCGGCGGAGAGGTTTACGGAGGGCCGGAAGGCGGCGCTGCGAACGGCCGAGACCGCCCTTAACGCCTTGGGGCCGTCGCAGATCCTCAGCCGGGGATACGCCATCGTGCGGGTGGCGGGCGGGCCGGTACTGGTGAGGGCACGGGACACGAAGCCCGGCGACGCGCTGACAATCATGCTGGCCGAGGGGACGGTGCAGGCAGAGACGCGGTCGGTGTCTGATCCATAGTGTCCCGTCTCCGATGTGGAGCTCCCAATTGACCCCTCACCCGCGCCCGCCTTTCGAGGGCACGCCTCTCCCGCAAGGGGAAAGGGAATGAAGGACTTTGCCCAGGACTTCAGCGTCTGGTCCCTAGCCTACAATTGGACGCTGGGACGCCAGACTGAGCCCGGTTGTCGTGTCAGGTTGCCTGTCACCCGCGTCAGGCCGACCGGCGTCCGGCCCGTCGTCGTGTTACCCGGCGGGAGCTGATAGGTCAGATCCCTCCGCTGCGTCCCCTTCGGGGACTTCGGTCGGGATGAGGGTGTTGATAGTTGCCAGAGCGACATGAACGAAAAGCGGCGCGACCGCCACAGCCCGAGGGCGCGTCTCCGACGGCTGAGACGTTCGAGCTGGCGTTCACCAAGCTGGAAGAGTCGGTGCGGCGACTGGAGGCCGGCCAGCTGACCCTTGATGAGGCGACGCGACTGTATGAAGAGGGCATGCGCCTTGCGAAGCGCTGCAATGAGCTGCTTTCCCGGGCGGAGCTGCGGATCACGCGCCTGCAGTCTGATTTCGCCGAGCAGATGGCCATGGTGGACGAGGACGGCGAAAACGGCGAGGAAAAGGCCGATGGCGCGGGTTGAGGACAAGGCGAATGGCGCAGGCTGAGGGGCTTGTTGTCATTCTGAGCGGAGGCCCACAGGGCCGGAGGGAAGGATCTAGCTCAGAGGACGACGCGTCGCGATTGGAGCTAGATTCTTCGCCGCCTGCGCTCCGCTCCGGCGGCTCAGAATGACAGCGTCGACGCGGCTGCAGCACGCATGTCACCCAATGTCGAAGCCGGTCGCAGGTCACCCGTGGCCTTGGCGGGGCGCATGACATCGGCTCGCCGCCCGCTGGCGATCGGCTGGTTCTCGACGGGCCGCGGCGAGGGCTCGCTGGGCCTCCTGCAGGCCGCGCTGGACGCCATGGACTCCGGCCGCTTGAAGGCGCGCCTCAAGTTCGTGTTCTGCAACCGCGAGAAGGGGCAGGCAGCAGGCAGCGACCGCTTCCTGGAGCTCGTTGCGTCCCGTGGCGTCCCCCTGGTCGCGCTGTCGTCGCAGCGGTTTCGCAGGGAACACGGCAGCCGCCCCTGGGCGGAACTTCGGGAGGACTTTGACCGGGCCGCAATCGAACTGCTGAAGCCGTTCCAGCCGGACCTGGTCGTGAACGCTGGCTACATGCTCATCGCGCCGCTGCTGTGCCGGGCCTACCGGATGGTCAACCTCCACCCTGCCCGGCCGGGCGGCCCGAAGGGGACGTGGCAGCAGGTGATCTGGGAGCTGATCGAATCGGGGGCGACTGAGTCCGGCGCGATGGTGCACCTCGTCACACCAGAGGTAGACGAAGGGCCGGCCGTTTCGTTCTGCCTCTTTCCACTTCGGGGAGTTGGCTTTGATGCCCTTTGGGCGGATGTTCAGGGCAGGCCTGTGGCAGAACTGAAGGAGTCTCCCGGCGAGGAGCTGCCTCTGTTCAAGGGCATCCGGCAGGCGGGACTGGTCCGTGAACGGCCACTGCTGGTCGAGACGCTGCGCGCCATCGCCGACGGGGAGATTGAACTTGCAGATGCAGGCAAGGGCTCACCGGTTGACTTGACGTCGCAAGTGGAAGGGGCCGCTGCTCTTCTGTTATCCCCGCCGCGAGAATGAACTGGCGGTCCAAAAACAAGACAGGGCCCGTTGGCACGGGCCCTGCTCGCTGAGCTTCTTTGACGCTGGCGGTCTACGCCGCGTTGCGGTTGGCGGGGTGGTCCTTGTCGAGGCGCACGCCGCGCTCGTCGTAGAGCGCAGGCCACTTGTGCTGCTCGATGGTGTCCCGGTCGACCACACACTTCTTTGCGGCCTTGAGCGACGGCAGCTCGTACATTACGTCGAGCAGCGTCTCCTCGACTATCGACCGCAGGCCTCTTGCGCCGGCTTTGCGCCCGAACGAGACGTCGGCGGTGGCTTCCAGGGCGGCGCGGGAGAACTCGAGCTCGATCCCGTCCATCTTGAACAGCGCCTGGTACTGCTTGGTGAGGGCGTTCTTGGGTTCGGTCAGGACTTTGATGAGCTCCTCACGGGTGAGGTCGGTCAGGCCGCAGATGAGTGGCACGCGGCCGATGAACTCCGGGATGTAGCCGAACTGCATGAGGTCATCGGGGGTGACGTGGACGAAGTCGGCGCCTTCGGCTTCCCGGCGCGCCTCGAGGTCGTTAGTGGCGCCGAAGCCCATGGAGACCTGGTCCTTGGCGAGGCGCTTCTTGATGATCTTGTCCAGGCCCTCGAACGCGCCGCCCAGGATGAACAGGATGTTCGATGTGTTTATCTGGATGAACTCCTGGTGCGGGTGCTTCCGGCCCCCCTGCGGCGGGACGTTGGCGACGGTGCCCTCCAGGATCTTGAGTAGTGCCTGCTGGACGCCCTCGCCGGACACGTCTCGGGTTATTGACGGGTTGGCGCCTTTGCGGGCGATCTTGTCCACCTCGTCTATGTAGACGATGCCCTGCTCTGCCCGCGGGATGTCGAAGCTGGCGTTCTGGAGCAGCCGGAGGAGGATGTTCTCCACGTCTTCGCCGACGTAGCCCGCCTCTGTGAGCGACGTAGCGTCGGAGATCGAGAACGGCACGTCAAGGATCCGGGCCAGGGTCTGCGCCAGGTGGGTCTTGCCGCAGCCGGTGGGGCCGACCAGGAGGATGTTGGTCTTCTGGAGTTCCACCTCGGGCGACTCTGAGCCGAACCAGATGCGCTTGTAGTGGTTGTAGACCGCCACGGACAGCATGCGCTTGGCGCGGTCCTGGCCGATGACGTACTCGTTCAGGCGATCGAACACCTCCCGCGGAGTGGAAGGGCGGGCGTGGGGCGCGGCGGCGGGCTTGTCGTCAGAGATGATCTGCTGGCAGCGGCCCACGCACTCGTTGCAGATGAAGATCTTGGACGGGCCTGCTATCAGGCGCTTCACCTGCTCTTGCGGCTTGCCGCAGAAGGAGCAGGTGTAGGTGTCTGTCTTCTCGGGGCGTTGGGGGGTTGAGGGCATTGTGTACCTGTCTGCCGGGATCCCTGGTGTGGTTTCTGGCGAACTCGGTCTCTTCAGTCCCCTGGCCGGGTCTTGTGGCGTTTCCCGCCTGTTCTCACGGAGCCTGCGCTGGTCCACGGTGGCGCCTCTTCGGCGCCGCCGCCCGCTCCTTCAGGTAGAGCGCGGACGGACTGCCAGCCCCCGGACCCCGAGGGCAGGACACTAGCGGGGCTCTTTGCCGTCTTTGCTGGGTTTCTTCTCCCCCTTGGGCTGGGCGGCCAGGACGCTGTCGATC
>CAYWBD010000449.1:0-4943 GCA_964456315.1 uncultured Thermoflexus sp. | reverse complement strand
ATGCGCCGGAGACCGGGAGGAACACCCATGCGACCGCCAGCAGGAACAGGAGTGCGACGACATCAGCCGCCCTCTCGACCGCGATGGTGCCGAACGCCCCCGCCGCGCTCACGCCTTCCCGCACGCTCAGGTAGTACGAGCGGACCACCTCCCCGATGCGGACTGGTATCAGGTTGTTCGCCGCGTACCCGACGACTACGACCGGGAAGACGCCGCGCTTTGGCTGCGCCAGGATGGGACGGAGCAGGAACCGCCACCTCATTGTGCGGAAGGTGACGGCGACGAAATATAAGGCAACCGCGGGCACCAGGTAGACGTAGTCGGCCTCACGCAGGACGTCACCGATCGGGGCGAAGTCCACGAACAGTGCGACGAAGACGCCGAGGAAGAGCGCGCTCCCGAGCGCGCCCAGCCAGAATGCGCGCGCGGACATCAACGCCGGGCGCGTCCAGTTGCCGGTCGCTGCGTCAAACAGAAGCTCGCACGAACGGGCGACTCAGTGCCGCCGGCGCGCAAGCCGCGATTGAGTCGACGCGTTGTCCTAGCGGAGCGGGAGGTCTTTGTTGAAGTAGGCGTACGCGTCCTCAGACCCGAAGGGGAGGTTCTTCCTGTCCTCGGCCCGCTGGGGGATTTTCCGGTAGAGGAAGAAGTCAATGAACTTAGGCCACTCCGTACGGTGCTGGAAAGTTTCGGCAAACTCACTCGGGGTGACTTCACGGTAGATTTCGGGGAACCACCAGCGGTGGGGCAGCTTCCGGCCCGCCTCGTACGCTTCGCCCATGGCGTCGATGTGCTGGGCGTTATTGTCCCGGTGTATGACGACGATTTTGGTGTCCGGGGCCGGAGTCGTGCCAGCGTTGGTGTAGTCAGGGTACGACACGTCTGTGAAGTCACGGAGATACCAGTACCAGGGCCATGCGAAGCCGCTGCGGGTGTCGATGGAGACCTTCAGGTTCTCGCGGTCGGTGGTCAACAGCCCGGTTTGCTTTATCTCCTGGACTAGCTGGTGGAGGGCGGGCGATGTCTGGGTGTAGATGAGCATCTCACGCGGGACGTCGCCGTTCTTGTACGCGGCCACGAAACTGGCGCGCACCGTCAAGAGCAGGAGCAAGCTGGCGAATGCGAGCCCCACGATGCCCAGCGCGGACGTCCAGCCTGAGCGGCTGGTTGACTCGGTCCGGCCGGTCTCGGGCATCGGCCTGCCTCCGGAGCGTTTGGCCAGTTCGTACAACGCCAGCCCGAGGAGGCCGAGCCCGGCCAGGATGATCCACAAGAGCCAGACGTTGTTCCGCCAGTCGTCCGTGACCGCCAGTCGATAGACAAACAGGATGAGCAGCGTTACGCCGGGGACCGCCAGCGCAGCACGTCCGAGCCCGACGCGCCGCCAGTCAACAGCGTTGGCGACCCCGTTGACCGAACGCGCCGCCAGGATGACCAGCGGCACCGAGATGTGCACGAGCAGCCAGGGCATCTTCTCGCCGGCCACGGAGTAGGCGAGAAATGTGGCGCCTGCCCAAAAGACGAGAAACTTCGTGTACCTGTCGGCGGGCATTAGCGGGACGGTCGCGAGCAGGAGCGCGCCCATGAGTATCCAGGGGAGCGCGCTCGACGAGCCGGTCGTCATGGCCACCGCGATCGCCCCGATCGTCCAGACGGCGAGGGCAACGGTGAACATGCTGGTCTTCTTGAATGCGTAGTAGCCGACGGTGGCGATGGCTATGAGCCAGGGCAGGAACTCGTAGACGTGCACGAGGATGAAGTAGTAGTACCAGGGCTGGTCGCCCCGGCGCACGTTGTGCTGGGCCAGCCAGTAGCCCAGCGACTGCCAGACCCCCGTGGCCGCGCCCCCCGGGTGCGTTAGGAAGTTGGTGAACAGCAACAGGAAGACGGACCAGAACACCAGGGCCGCGATGAGCCAGACGCGCCTGTTCCAGAGGACGCCGACGATGAGGCCGCCGCCCATGAGCGCCACGACGATTGCCCCCGCGACCCAGCGGGCGTCGGTTTGCGGCGCGCCGGGCGCCAGACCAGGCGTGCCGTCGGCGGCAGTGAGTGTGGTGCCCGTGAGCTTTTGAAGACCCCACCCTATCCCGGCCGCGAAGAGCGGCACGGCGATGCCGCCGATGACCAGCAGCGCCTGGGCAGGCCGCTTCCACTCTTTGATGGATGCCCGGCCCCAGACCCAGCGGCCCACGTCGGAGGAGCCCATGGCGAACAGCGCCGCGCCGATGATCGCCACGAACATGTAGGTGGTCTCTTTGGTCGCGAACGCGAACGCCATAAGCGCTGCGGCGCCGTAGAGGTACCTGTTCTTCCCTTCGTCCATGAACCTCCACACAAGCGCCACGATGCCCAGGAGCCAGACGGCCATGTAGATGTCTTCACGGGCAAAGCGGCTGAAATAGAGCAGGGAGGGCGAGAACGCCAGCATCAGGGAGGCGGCGATGGCGCCGACTGTCCCGAGGCGTGGCCGCATCACCCACGGGATGAGGACCAGGACTGAGCCGAACAGGGCCTGGGTCAGCCGCAGGGTGAAGTCGCTGTCGCCAAAGAGGAAGAAGCCGCCCGCAGTCGAGTGAAACAGCCACATGCCATGGGTCAGCGGGTTGTGGTTGTACCCGGTGCCGTTGTAGACCTGCCAGGAGAATGTGCCGTGCAGGCTTTCATCATGGTGGACGGCGCGTGCGCCAAGGTCCCACAGCCGCATTACGAGCGCCGTGAGGAAGACCGAGCCGTAGACGGTCAGCTCCCACTTGAACGGGATGCGGATGCCCTGAAGGTGGAGGTCTCGGCCGGTGTCTTCGACCTCCCCGCTGGAGGGCCCGGCGGGCGTGGCGACTGGCCCGGCCGACAGGGCCATCGCTTCGGGGCCGTCTTCTACCCACTTGCCCCTGCTCCACTTGCCGGACCGAGGCGGTGCGGGAGGCTCGGCGGTGGCGATGTCGACTGTCGCCAGTGGCCGGGCAGCCGGCTCAAGCGGCGGGGGCGACTCTGGCACGGGGACGCCTTCAGCCTGTGGCGGAGTCTGCTCACCGACCAACGTAAGAGGCCCCGAACTCGTAGATCACTGTGTCGCCTTCCTCGAAGACAAGCTCGCCTATGGTGTCGAACTTCGCGGTGTCGATTGCCGGATACTTGTCCCGTTCGCGGCGGCCCGCCACAACGTAGGTGATGCCGTACTTGTCGATCAGGCGTTGCGCTTCAACGGGGTCCGGAGTGGTGTAGAGCCTCTCCACATCGGGGCCGCGTTCCTGGAAAAGCTCGCGGCTCCCCCGCCACTGGTGCTCGTGCCCCGGCCAGCCCAGAACCGTCGGGATGCCCGTCGAGGCCGATACCCTGCCGTACTCGCTGTACCCGTCGCCGACCGCTTCCACGAGCCTTGCGGCCGCCGGGGCGCTCGTCCTTAGCCACTCTATTGCGCGCCGCTCGGCGCCCGCGTTGGCAGACATGTGCGCAAGGCCATCCAGTGTAGGCGATGCCCGGAACCCATTGGCCTTGCTGAACGCGGCTGCGACCGGGTAATAAAGGGGCCCAATCAGAAGTACGCATGCCAGGACTGCGCCAGTTCTGCTCAACCCCAGCCGCCAGCCGCTGAGCGTTGGGTGCATCCGCCACCAGATGAAAGCAGCGTATGCGCCTGCCACGGACAATATCACCCAGGCCTGGTAGTAGAACTTGAAGACGGTGTTCATCCTGCTGCCGAAGAGGTCGTGCACGAAGAAGAGCTCGGCCCCGTAGAGCAGGTACAGCGCAAGCAGGACACCGGAGAGGAAGAACTGGGCGCTGTCGGCCTTCCCGGCCCTTGCGCGGCCAGCGAGCGTGATGTAGACGACGGCGACCCCGGCCATCAGGGGGAGGGTCGAAAGCAGGCGGAGGACGATATCGTCGGGCCTCGCCAGGTCGTTGTATCGCAGGTGCGTGATCGCCCACGCTACGTACGGGAGACCGAGTGCCAGGGCAGGCGTCCAGAAGCGGCCACCGGGCCTGTCCCTGCGGCGCCTGATGTCCCCGGCGGGGGTTTCTGTCCCACCCGTGTTGCCTGCGGCCGCGCCGGTCCCTCTCGGGCTGTCCCGCCAGAAGGCGGCGGCGACGCGCCACACCGGAGCGATGTAGCGCACTGAGAGCGCGGCGACCGCGGGCACGGCTATCAGAAATAGCAGCCCCCAGACGGTCAGGAAGTGGACCGGCCTGGCGCCGAAATCGGCCGGGGCGATTGGCGGCGACTGCACCTGGCTCTGGAATGTCCCGAAGTAGAACGGTGCGAATGCGAGCAGGCCGACAGCGGCCGGGACACCCAGCGCTGGCGCGGCTCTTAGCGTGCTCACGATCGGGCCGCCGCCTGTCTCCTTGATCACCTTCACTGTGACGGCGATCAGGAGCAGCGCCCCGAGGAACACGACGTCCCAGGCGTTGATGACGCCGGACGCGCCGATAAGGACTGCCAGCAGTGTTGAGCCCGCTGGCCTGGACCGCAGCCAGCCGAACCCCCACTTTTCCTTCGACGTCAGCACCGCGTAAGCCGCCGCAACACCGACAAGCACGAACGGTATCGACATAACGTGCGGGTGAAGGTCGCCCAGCAGCAGGCTGAAGAACGGGAACTCCTGGATCGTGAAGTCGAGCTCCTGACCGTTGGCGCCGAAGCTGTTGATGACGCGGGAGGCCCGCCACCACCACCAGAACTGCGTCGGCCTCCAGGCCACATCACCGTCGTTGGGATGCAGGTCCTTAATGCCCAGCCACTGGAAGAAGCCGTCCGTACCCGCCCCGAAGTTGGCCAGCATTTCCCAGAGGCCTGCCAGGTTCGACATCACCAGCAGCAGGACCGTTGAGCCCGCGCCTGCGATCAAGGCCGCCCTGAACCCCCCGCGGTCTTTCCTGACTAGCGTGAACACCAGGCTGAACGCCGCACCAGCCGACAGTGCGGCGACGAGGGCGAGGGC
>CAYWBD010000448.1:0-16685 GCA_964456315.1 uncultured Thermoflexus sp. | reverse complement strand
ACCAAGCCCTACGGCGGCTTCCCTATGGCCTGGGACGCACGGCTGCTGGAGATCCTCGGCCCGCAGGGCTGGGAGGCCGGGACCTACACAGGCAAGACCATCTTCGAGGCAGCGCCTCCAGGTCGCGTGGCCGCCGGGTTCCTCCCCGAAGAGCTTGACTGGTCCCACCCGAACATCGGCGAGGACGAGACAAGCGGGCTCGTGTCCCAGGGGATGCACCTACAGGGCATCCACGAGATCTGGAACTTCTACCTCCCCCGCATCTGCAACCACTGCTCCTACCCGGCGTGCCTGGCGGCCTGCCCGCGCAAGGCCATCTACAAGCGGCCCGAAGACGGCGTGGTGCTCGTCGACCAGCAACGCTGCCGCGGCTACCGGGAGTGCGTCCGCGCCTGCCCGTACAAGAAGGTCATGTACAACGGCGTGACGCGCATCTCGGAAAAGTGCATCGCCTGCTTCCCGCTCATTGAACAGGGGCGGCAGACGCAGTGCATCATCAACTGCATCGGCAAGATCCGCATGGCGGGTTGGATCCACCAGCCCGCGACGATGGACCCCGAGTCGCCGGTGGACTTCATGGTCCACGTCCGCAAGGTCGCCCTGCCGATGTACCCGCAGTTCGGGCTGATGATGAACGTCTACTACATCCCGCCCGTCCACGTGCCCGTCGAGTACCTCCAGCAGATGTTCGGCCCGGGCGTCGCCCAGGCCCGCGAGGCCTACCGCAATGCGAAGGACGACGAGCAGCTCCTGGGCGTGTTCCTGCTGATGGGCTCCACAGACAAGTGGATCGAGAAGTTCCGGGTCAGTAGCGGTTGGGCGTACGGCTACGACCGCAAGGGCGCCGAGATTGTCAAGGTCCCAATGAAGGAGCCGACGTACATCCGGCCGTTCTTCGACTCGGCACGCAGCGTCTACCGGCACAACATCACCTAGGGGAGGCTGACCATGAAACTGCGGCGGTGGCAGACCGTGGCGCTGGTCGGGATCGCGGCCTCAGGCGCGGCGACGGCGCTCACGCTGAGCGGCGTGGCGTTTGCCCAGACGCAGACTCAGCTTGTGTCTGCCTACCTGTCGACGGGCCTGCCCCTAGCTGACCCGGCGTCCCAGGCGTGGGCACAGGCCCAGGCCATCGAAGTGCCGCTCACCCCTCAGGCCGGCGTGCTCCCTTCCCTGGCCCAGTCGACCATCCCGACGATGCAGGTCCGGTCGTTGAACGACGGTAAGTGGGTCGCATTCCGGCTTGAAT
Source organism: uncultured Thermoflexus sp. (assembly GCA_964456315.1). Classification (GTDB taxonomy): domain Bacteria; phylum Chloroflexota; class Dehalococcoidia; order Lucifugimonadales; family Lucifugimonadaceae; genus SHXW01. The sequence continues at coordinate 15,436 of CAYWBD010000448.1, read as the reverse complement.
GGCCAGATGCCACAAAGGACGAGCTGGCCATAGGTCAGGACCAGTTCCGCGACGCTGGTGCCATCCAGATGCCCGTTGACCAGACCATCCCCGGCGTCTGCATGGGCGTCCGCGGGCAGCCCGTCAACCTCTGGCACTGGAAGGCTGACTGGCAGAACGACATAGACAACGGTTTTCAGGACCTCATGGCCCAGTACCCGAACTTCTGGAAGGACTACTACCCGTTCGTGGTCGGCAGCCCCCCGTTCAAAACCCCAGATGACTTCGCCTCTGCCGACGCCCGCCGGTTCCTGGTCGGCTGGGCGGCGGGCAACCCGCTGTCGGACCCGGCGCGGCTGACGCCAGTCGAGGAGCTCATCGCCCACGGCTTCGGCACCGCTACCCACTCCGCCGACCAGGGCGTGCTGGGCCGCGGGCAGTGGGCCGACGGCCGTTGGAGCGTCGTGTTCGCCAGGCCCCTGGTGACGGCCTCGGAGACGCAGGCCCAGCTGACGGCCGGGGGACGCGGCACGATGGCAGTGGCGGCGTGGAACGGGTCGAACAAGGAAGTCGGCGCACGCAAGCAGATCTCTGCTGACTTCACATTCGCCCTGGCGCGGGCCCCTGCACCCGCCGCGCCGACCGCGGCTCCCGTGGTAACCCCGGGCGGGCCTACGGTCGCGTCGCAGCCAATGCCCCAGGGCCCAAACAACTGGTGGATAGTGGTGCCCGTCGGGCTAGTCGTCGTAGCCGGGGCGTTCGGAGCCGGGTCACTGGGCGTGTACTACCTCTGGTACAAGACAGGCAAAGCTGCGAAGACAAGTTGAGTCAACTGACGGCCCAACTCAGCCGCGAGAGGACATACGCATGACGCTCATCGCCCGGGCCCGCCTCGCGAGCCTGCTGGCACGCGGCTTCGCGTACCCAACAGTCGAGATCCTGCACGCCATCAAGACGGGCGCGTATGCCGCCGACGCCACCTCCCTGGCAGGCGCGCTCGGTCTGCAGGTAGAGGCCGGGACGGTGGCCCGCGCCATTGCCGAAGACGACCTGACCGACCCAACGACGTTGGAAGGCGAGTACACCCGCCTGTTTGAACGCACAGTGCTCTGCCCGCTCAACGGGTCGGGTTACGCCCTTGGTGACGGCATGGGCGCCGTGCACGACATGGCGCGCGTCGCGTCGTTCTACGGCGCGTTTGGCTTCAAGGTGTCACCGCAGGCCAAAGAACTGGCAGACCACCTGTGCGTGGAGCTGGAGTTCCTGGGTGTCCTGTGCGCGAAGGAGGCTTACGCCATCGAGCGCGGTTGGGAAGACAAGGCGAGGATCGCCTCAGCAGCCCGCGCCACGTATGTCCGTGACCACCTTGCGCCATGGCTGCCCAAACTTGCGGCGCGGCTTGAGCAGCACGCCCGCCTGAAGTTCTACCCCGCTCTGGCCGGGCTGGGTCAAGGGCTGGTGAGCCTGGAGCCTGTACCGGTGGCTAAAGATGGGGGAGCGACATGAGACGAGTTGCCCCGGTGACCGGCGCGCCCGCCGACGCCATCGCGCTTGCAGCCGATCGGGACATTGTCTCCGACAAGGCTATCCCACTCCTCACCATCGCCGCCCTCGCGCTAGCCGCGGCTGCGGTCGCTGAGTTCTCGCTGCTGCGAGTCCTGCTCCGCATGGGGCCGGAGCTGCCGGAGGGCGCGGCGGTGGACGCCGGCCTGCGCTGGGTCTATCGAGTCGGCCTGTGGTCCCTCAACCTAGCGGGCGCGCTGGGGTTGGTGGTCGTTGCCAGCCTGGTGGTCACCGGGGCGCGCGCCCGGCTGCCGGGCAGGCTGGCTACGGCCGTAGCCGGCAGCGGCGCGGTCTTCCTCATCGTGTTCGCATGGTTCTATGCTCGGCTGGCGGGCGATACGGACGCAACGATGCTCGCGGCCCAGGTCCTCGGGTTGTCTCTGGCGTTTGGCGCAGTCTGGTTCGCCACGCTCTGGCGCGGCTGGAAAAAAGCCTGGCTGGCGGCCATCTGCGCGGCGTACCTGGCGGGTGCGACGAACTACCTTGCCCGGCTGGCCGCGGCGAGCGACGCTACAAGTATCAGCCTGGCCGCTGGCGAGGCGTTCGCAGTGGCGGCGGCCTTAGCGGCGCCATGGGCGCTGGGAGCGCGGTGGGACTGGCGCGCCGCCGCCGCCGGCGCGGTTGTCGCCATGTTGTACATGGGGTTCGCCGTCGCCCACCCGGCCATCGCCCGGTTCTTCGTCATATGGGACAGCGGGTTTGGCAGCGCCGCGCCGCCGGCTCTGCAAGCAGCTGCGATGGCGGCTCTGGTCTACACGGTGACGGCGTTGCTGCTGCGACGGGAACGGCTCCTGGCGGTCGCCGGGCTGACGCTGGTCGCGCTGGGCGGGCTCAAGCTCGATTACACCTACTACAGCCTGCTGGCGGTCGCCGGATTCGTTTTGCTGGCCGCTTCGCCCTGGCTGGAGCCCGACCAGCGCGGCTAGTGAACCTGCGGCCCCGGGCGCGCAGGCACTACGCGCAGTCGCCGGGGCGAGCTGACCCAGGCGGGCGGGCCACGCCTGGTCGCGTACAGCAGTTGGGCGTGCCACACATACTTGCCGCTGGAAATCCGCGCCCGCGCCAGCTAACGTTGCCGGGCATCGTCTACGCGCGTTCTCCCGCAGGCAACTCGGCCAGCGTACTCAAAGGTGAGCCAAGACAATGAATGTCCTCCTCGTCGGCGGCTCTGGGCACGTAGGCACCTTCATCACGCCCTACCTCAAGCGCGACCACCGTTTGCGGGTGCTCGACGTGCGCCCGCCAAAGGACAAGGACATCGAGTACGTCGAAGGCAGCGTCACGGACGAGGCCGCCATCCGCCGGGCTCTGCACGGCGTGGACACGTTCATCTGGCTGGTTATGAAGAGCCCGCAGGGTGGCTCGGTAACCGACCAGACCCCGCAGGTGATCATCGACAACTACACCGTCAACAACCTGGGTCTCCACTTGTTCTTGTGGCTGGCGCAGGGAGCTGGCATCAAGCGGGGCGTGTACACGAGCACGATGTCAGTGCACTACCGGGAGCGCGACTGGTACCCGTCAGAGGAGGACGTCCCGTACGACACCCCCAGCGCCTACGGTCTGTCGAAGGGGTTTGGCGAGCAGATCTGCCGCTACTTCGCCCGATGGTTTGACATGAACCTAATCGCGCTCCGCATCACCGGGCCACGGAACCGGGAGCAGTGGACCGCCGAACGTAAGAACCCCCGGCCCATCGTGGGCAAGGCGAAGGTATATCCGACGGACGAGGAGGACCTGGCGAACGCCTACCTGGCGGCCGTCCAGGCCGTGCAGACCGGGCACGGCCGCTTCGACCCTGTCTTCATCGCCGGCGACGAAACAGGCCAGCACCACAACCTGTCAAAGGCGAAGCGCCTCCTCGGCTGGGAGCCGCGGACGCACCTCAAAGTGAAGCCGTAGAAACCACAGATTCCGCAGATTCCACAGACTGCTATTTGATGAGCCGTACAGTCTTCGGTCCCAGCCGCACGTTTGGCGACGCTGTGTCTTTGCGTCCTAATTCCAATCGAATGATCTGTGGTTTCTTCCGATGATCGTTGACGTACACACCCACCTGCCCACGCACCGGCGCGCCGTGCCGCCGGCCGACGTAGTCGTCAACACGACCATGCGGACCGGCGGCTCGAACCGCAACACTAACTCCATCGCCGACTACCTCGCGGCAATGGCCCCCTGTGACCGCACCATCGCCTTCGGCGTGGCGCCGGTCCCCTGGAAGCCGGCGTCCATCGTCCAGCCGTCCAAGGGCTTCCCAGCCCACATGGACCACAACGACATTGCCGCGGAGCTGGTGAAGGCGTCCAGAGGCAAGGTCATCGGCTTCATGTCCGTCCACCCGCTGGACCCCGAGGTGGACGCCCGCTACGACCGTGCCAAAGACGGCCTCGGCCTCAAGGGCATCAAGTTCGTCCCCGGCGCGCAGGACTTCGACCCCGCAGGCGAGGCGGCGTTCCGCCTGTATGCCAGGTTGGAGCACGACGGCCTGCCTGCGCTGTTCCACGCCGGGACCATGCCGTCGCACGTGCCGGCTGCCCTGGAGTACACGCACCCGCTCGTCTATGACCGCGTCGCGGCGGCATTCCCGCGCCTGAGAATCATCCTGGCGCACCTGGGCCACCCGTGGCACGTGGACACGCTGGCAGTCGTCCGTAAGCACCCGCACGTGTTCGCGGACGTGTCGGCGCAGTTCTACCGGCCCTACTCGATGTGGCAGGGCCTGCGCCTCTTCCACGAGTGGGGCGTGATGTCAAAGGTGCTCTTGGCCTCAGACTGGCCCGTGACGACGCCTCAGGAGACGATTGACGCCCTGCGCGGCCTGCCGAAGTGGGCGCACGACCACTCGAAGCCCGGCGTCCCCGAGCACGAGCTAGAGGCGGTCATCAACCGGGACGCGTTGGACCTTCTGGGCTTGGAGTAGCGGGCGGAGACGAAGCCCTCCCCCCTAGGGAGCGGGTGCCCGCGCAGCGGGCGCGAGTATGGGACACCGGATTCCTGGGCAAGCAGGAACGACGCCGCGCGCTGCACAGTCGCCGCGCCCCGCCTACTTCGGCAGCAACCCCTTGATCGTAGTGATCTCCCCGAAGTGGCCGACGTTGTGCGTGACGGCGTACACGCTGATGGCGTAGGCCCGCGACCGCGTCGGCCAGGTCTTCTCCAGGTTCGCCACGTCCGGCTTCTCTCCGTACGCGCCCACGGAGATGGCTCGCTTGATGGCCGCCAGCGTGACCTTCTCATCCAGCGCGGCCGGCTTGAGGCCCTTCAAGACCTGCTGCGTCCGCTGTCCGACGGCGACCCGGTAGTCGCGCAGCGCACCCAGGTCGACGTCGCTGCTCAGCTTCGCGACGTCTTCCGGCGTGTGGCCTGAACCGGAGCCGCGGTCCGCCACGTGCATCTTCGCCGCCCAGTTGCCCTCCTCGAAGACCTGCTTGACGCCACCCGCCAGGTGCACGCCCACGTCCTCCGACCGCGCCATGTGCCAGAGCACCCACGCCACGGAGTTCATGCCCGCCTGCGGGACCTTGCGTAGCTGGGCATCGGTGACGCCCTGGAGGGCCGAGTCCTCCCCGTTTGTGCCCTCGGCGGGCTTGGCGACTTTCGAGGAATGGTTGCGGGCGTGTTGTTCAAGGAACAGGGCTATGGAATCCACGGACAGCCTCCAGAGACAAAACATGAAGCCGTGCCCAGCCATTCGGCTCTACTCAGAGAAGCCGTCGCGCAGGGCGGACGTGAAGGAGTGTATCGCGCGCCGGAGTCGCGACGGGTAACATTGCGCCCGGTCAGAATCGCCCTGCAACTGTGCCCCTCACCCTGACCCTCTCCCTGTGGGAGAGGGGAGAAGAGGCAAACCGCCCATGATCGTAGACGTACACACCCACCTGCCCACGCACATGAAGGCCGTCCCGGCGAAGGACCTCCGCACTGAGTCCACCATGCGCTCCGGTGAGACGGTGCGCCTCACCAACTCCACCGCGGACTACATGAACGCCATGCGGCCCGTTGACCGCACGCTTGTGTTTGGCATTGCGCCCAGGCCGTGGAAGGCCGGCCAGGTGATCTCCGGCAACACCGGCACTGGCGGCTGGCCGAAGGGCTGGAACCAGAACGACATCGCGGCCCACACTTCGCGGGAGTCTGAGGGCAAGGCCATCGCTGGCATGTCCCTCCACCCGCTCGCCGAGGACGTGATGGACGAGTACGACCGCTGCGTCGGCGACCTCAAGTGCCGCATGATCAAGCTCGGCCCTAACTACCAGGACTTCGACCCCACGGGCGACGCCGCGTTCCGCCTGTTTGCCCGCCTGGAGCACGACGGCATACCCATCGTGTTCCACAGCGGCACCTCGCCGATGTCTGAGGCTCCTCTGACCTACTCTCACCCGCTCACCTACGACAAAGTCGCCATGGCCTTCCCCCGGCTCAAGATGGTCCTGGCGCACCTCGGCCACCCCTGGCAGACGGACTGCCTGGCCACTGTCCGCAAGCACAAGAACGTGTGGGCAGACGTTTCGGCGCAGTTCTACCGGCCATACTCGTTCTGGCAGGGCATGCGGCTGTTCCACGAGTGGGGCGTCACGTCGAAGATCATGTTCGCCTCAGACTGGCCGGTGACTCTGCCGCAGGACAACATCAACCACTTGCGCGGCCTAGACAGGTTCGCACGCGAACACCGCCTGCCCGGCATCCCCGCCGCCGAGATCGAGGGCATCATCAACCGGGACGCCCTGGACCTGCTGGGACTGGACTAGTGTCCTGATTCCGAAGTCCTTCTTTCCCTCTCCCCTTGCGGGAGAGGGTCAGGGTGAGGGGTCAATCAGGAGCTCCACATCGGAGACGGGACACTAGCGGCAGCAGGAATGAGCGCGCCGCCTCGCGAGGGATCAGCGGTCGCCGTGCCCTGTCATCCTGAACGGAGTGCGAAGCACGCAGTGAAGGATCTCTCTTGTACTTCGTCGGCCGCAGGACCCTGATGACGACGGGAGAGAGATTCTTCGTCCCGGCCCGCCGGGACTCAGAATGACAAGCGGCCCTTGATTTGAGGAATGGCAATGCCCAACCCACCCAAACTCAAGATCACAGACATCAAAGTCATCCCGCTGCGGGTCATCCGCGAGGCAGGCGAACTTGAGACCGCCTGGGACCCCGGCCGGAAGTCGAAGCAGACGGTCGGCGGCGGCTCGTTTGTCGAGGTCAGCACCGACCAGGGCATCACCGGCATCGGCCCCGGCATGGACGCCCAGTACCTGCCTGCGGTCAAGCAGCACCTGCTCGGCAAGGACCCCTTCGCCGTCGAGGAACACGCGCACGTCCTGCGCTACTACGTCCACTCGGCGCCCTACCAGGGCACGACGGGCGTGGACGTCGCCCTTTGGGACATCATCGGCAAGGCCAGCAACCAGCCCCTGTACCGGCTCTGGGGCGGCACGAGGGACAAAGTTGTCCCCTACGCCAGCATGATGCTGCTTTCCACGCCGGAAGAACGCGCGGACCTGGCGCAGCGGCTGGCCGGCGAGGGCTGGAAGGCGATCAAGCTCCGCATGCACCACCAGACCATCAAGGACGACATCCGCACCGTCGAGGCCGTCAAAAAGGCGGTCGGCGACCGCATGACCATCATGGTGGACGCCAACCAGGCGCAGTCATCGGGCACGTGGCAGCCGGGGGTGCTGTGGGACCTCCGGCGGGCGGTCGAGACCGCGCGCGAGCTCCAGCGACTCGGCGTCTACTGGCTTGAAGAGCCGCTGCCGCGCTTTGCCTTCGACCAGCTTGCGGAGCTGGCGCAGAAGGTCGAAATCCCGCTTGCCGGCGGCGAGAACAACCGCGGCCTCCACGAGTTCCGCTGGATGCTGGAGCAGAATGTCTACAGCGTGCTCCAGCCCGAGAGCATGGTGCTGGACGGCATCACTGCGCTGCGCAAGGTCGGCACGATGGCCGAGGCCTACGGCAAGAAGGTCGTGCCGCACCACGGCGGGGGCAGCCTGGGCGTCATCGCGCACCTGCACCTGGTGGCATCGTGGCCGAACTCGCCGTTCCTCGAAATGCTCCACGACCCGCCCGTGGCCGACTACCACAACCGCTGGGCCACCATGGCCGGCGCGCCGGAGGTCGGCCGCGACGGTTTCATCGCGGTGCCGCAGGGCCCGGGCCTGGGCGTGGACGTGGACCGCAGCCTGATCGCGAAGTGAGGTGACATTAGCGAAGACAGCCACCGGAGCTGCTAATGCGGTTGAGAGGCGCGAAATGGGTATTCCTGAATATTCGGAGGATGCCGAGTGACCTCGCCCTCAGAGACCTCAAGCAGGGCTGCCAGTCGCTCCGATGGCACACCGTGTGCTCTTAGCCAATCGCCGGATACTCTAACCAAATAAGCGTCTCAGCCAACGATCCCAAAACGGTCGGGAGGAGCGATCTGAGTATTTCAAAATATTCAGAGGATGCCGAATGACCTCGCCCTCACAGACTTCAAGCATGGTTCCCCATCGCTTCGATGGCACACCGTGTGTTCTCAGCCAATCGGCGGATTCTTCGTCAATCATACCCACCTCATGGCCAACGATCCCAAAAAGGAAAGGTGCGGCTTGGAAGACTTGTAGTGCCACATCTTCCAGCCAACCTGAAACTTCCGGGACCCAATCACTGGGGAGATCGTCATCAATAGGGTATCCGCCCACGGGATATGCAGCGGACAGGGATCCCATGGGAAGTCCGAACCACAACCAGCGGGAGCCTATATCCGGAAGCTCTTGTGGGTCATACTCTCCCCAAGTGCCGGATGTATGACACAGGACGGTAGCTCCATTTGGCAGCGTCGCGATTCCATATAGGAAACCTAGCTGATCGTCGGACAGTTCCGCAATGGCCCAGCGTTTCTGGCTTGCGGGCTCTATATCCTCAGCGAGGTAGCAGCCTTGCACACTCGGGAACGACCATATTGCCTGAAGCGCACGCTTAAGGCCCGCGAGATCGTTCCAGTCGTATTCAATGGCGACCTCGAACGAGCCCCCTTTCCACGAATCTGCGTCTGTGAATGAAGGCAGTGCTGGCATTGTCAGCCTGTGAGTACAGCATCCGGCCGTTGCGACAATGATCGAAGGGACGCCCCATGAAGATAACAGACTTCAAGCTCACACTGACGGAGCGCCAGTCGGTGCCCTGGCGCGGCACCGGCATGGGCAACGTGGACACGACCGGCCGGGTCGAGCTGGGAATCCTCACAATCTCGACGAACCAGGGCATCGAAGGCCACGCCATGTTCGGCGGCGGCCAGATCGGCGCCACGCAAGCCGTGAAGCCGCTCACCGCGCAGGTCAAGCCCTTCCTGGTGGGGCGCAACGCCCTGGACGTGGGCGGCATCTGGGCCGACCTGGTCAGGCGAGTCCGGTCCTGGCAGTTGGACTACGGCGTCATCGGCGCGGTGGACCTCGCGCTATGGGACATCGCGGGCAAGGTCGCCAACTTGCCGGTGCACAGGCTTCTCGGGACGTGCCGGGACAGCATCCCCGTGTACGTGTCATCGGCGAACCTGCCTCACCCGAAGGACTACGCAGACGAAGCCCTGCGCTATCGCGCCCAGGGCGTCCACGGCTACAAAATCCACCCGCACGGGCACCCCGCCGAGGACATTGCCATCTGCCAGGCCGTGCGGGATGCCATCAAGGGCGACTGGCCGCTCATGCTCGACCCCGCTGCTCGCAACAACTACGCGCAGGCGCTCAAAGTTGGCCGGGCCATCGAGGAAATGGGCTACCACTGGTACGAGGAGCCGATGCTGGAGACGGACATCTACGGCTACTCGAAGCTCTGCCGCGACCTGGACATCCCGGTGCTAGCGCCTGAGACGTCGCCGGGCGGGTTCGCCACGGTGTGCCAGTGGGTGCTGCACCAGGCGGCGGACATCCTGCGAAGCGACGTTGCGCGCCGCGGCGGCATCACCGGGATGATGAAGATCGCCCACCTTGCCGAGGCGTTCGAGATGAACTGCGAGGTGCATACCGGCGGCAACTCGCTGACCAACGTGGCCAACGTCCATGTGATCATGGCGATGCCCAACACAGAGTTCTTCGAGGTGATACTGCCCCCGGAGCGCCACCAGTGGGGGCTCGTCGAAGACCTGACGCCGGACGCCCGGGGCTTTCTGCACCCGCCGTCGAAGCCGGGACTGGGTGTTGAGCTCGACTGGCCGCTGATCAAGAAGCACACCACCGCGGTGCTGTCGTAGTTGCGGCGCCGGGACTATGTCAATCTGACCCTGGCGGAAGCCGGGGAAGATTCCCGTGGCTGCCTGCGGTCCGGGTGAGCTGTCCGACGACGAACGGGATTCTTCGGGGCTCCGGCCCTCAGAATGACAAGGCAGGCGCCAGTTTCTTGACCCGTGGCCAACCCGGAACCAATCCGAACTGGACATGACAGATGACTGACGAGCGCGACCTCGCCTTCACGCCAGCCTGGATGCAGGCGGACATGGTTGCGTCAGGCGAGGTCTCGCCTGTCGAGCTGGTCGAACTCTACCTGCGCCGCATTGAGCGGATTGACCCCAAGATCGGCGCCTACATAACGGTGGCCGCAGAGCAGGCCCTGGACACGGCGCGCGCGGCGGAGGCGAAGCTGGCGCGGTCCAGAGGCCCATTCGCCGGTCAGACTTCTCCCTCACCGTCGGCATCTGCCAGAGGGAGAGGTGGCATCCTGCCTCCCCTCTTCGGCGTGCCCATCTCGCTGAAGGACGTCGAGGCGACCATGGGCATCCGCACGACCCTCGGCTCGCGCGCCTTCGCCGAGACCGTGCCCGAGCACGACTCTGTCGTGTCCGAGCGCGTCCGCGCGTCCGGCGCCGTCATCATCGGCAAGACCAACACGCCCGAGATCGCCATCCACCTCGACACGATCACCGATAACGACGTCCGCGGGCCCTGCCGCAACCCCTGGGACCTGTCACGCACGACGGGCGGGTCGTCCGGGGGCGCCGCGGCCGCCCTGGCGACGGGCCTCTGCGCGCTGGCCGTGGGGTCTGACGGCGGCGGGTCCATCCGCATCCCTGCGTCGTTCTGCGGCGTGTTCGGGATGAAGCCTACCCAGGGCCGCGTGCCGAGGGCCGCCGGGCTGGGAAGGGCCGACCCGAACCAGTTCGCGCAGTCCGGACCGATGTCGAACTGCGTGCTCGACTCGGCGCTGCTCTTGCAGGCGCTTTCGGGGCCGGACCCCCGTGACCAGCAGCCCTACCTGCGTGAGCCGCCGCCTGACTTTATCGGGCCGGTGCGCGAAGTCATGGCCGGCAGCGATAGCAGGCCGCTCGCGGGTCTGCGGGTGGGCTGGAGCGCGGACCTCGGGCATGCCGCGGTGGACCCCGGCGTAGCCCGCGCCTGCCACGAAGCAGCGCTGGTTTTCGAGTCATTGGGCGCGGAACTCACTGACGGCGGAATCAAGTTGAACGCCGACCTGCCTAACCACTTCTGGAACGTTTTTGGCGCAAACGCTTACCTGCAGTTCGGGCACCTTTTGGAGGACCCCAGGACCGGGCCGCTCATCGGCAAGAGCGCAAGGACGGCGCTGGAGCGAGGCAAGACGATCAGCGGGCACGCCTACGCACGGTCGTTGCGAGTCGTGAACGAGCTTCGCCTCTACGTTGACCGCCTATTTGAGAACTACGACCTTATCTTGACCCCGACGACCGCCATTCCTGCGTTCGACCCGACGGACCGGCCGACAAGGATCGCAGGGCGCGAAATCCACGCCATCAACGGCTTTTACCCTTACACGTTCCCGTTCAACATGAGCCAGCACCCTGCGGCGAGCGTCCCCTGCGGCTTCGTGGACGGCGCGGGAGGCCGGGCAACGCCGACAATTCCTTCTCCCTCGACGGGAGAGCGGGTGCCCGCGTTAGCGGGCGTGGGTGCGGGTCGTGTCATCCCCTCTCCCTCACAGGGAGAGGGTCAGGGTGTGGGTCACAAACTTCCCGCAGGTCTGCAAGTCGTCGGCCGGCGTGGTGACGACGCCGGCGTGCTGCGGGCCTGCGCGGCGTTCGAAATGGCCAGACCGTGGCAAGGCAGTCGTCCGCCCCTCGCCTAGCGCCCCTTGCCCTTCCGCCACGTCAGCAGGTCGCCCATGCGGTCCAGGATCGTGTCCAGCTCCTCCAGGTCCTGCCGGTCAAGCGGCCGCCCGGCCGGGATGCGCGTCACCGCTGTCTTGATGATGCCGCGTTTGTGGAAGACGGCCTTGTAGGCGGACACACCGAACAGGAACTCGAAGTTCAGCGCCGGCAACATGCGCTCCCAGATCTCGCGGGCCTCATCCGACACCGGCTGCACCCACGTGCCAGCACCCCGCGGCTTCCCAAGCTCGGCCTTGCCTTTTTCGAGAGCGGCCCAGAGCTTCGCGTGCGCGTCCGTGATGTGGCCTGCCGGCATGGTGCCACAGGCGCCGCGCCAATACTCGTCAATGAGGTACCGCCCGCCCATGCCACCCATGACCCCTTTGAGAGTATCGCCGCCCTCCCATATGAGCTTCGTGATGACCTGCCCCGGCAAAAGGCTCTCCTCTTTCACGTACTGGACCGTCGGCTGCTCCTTCAGCAGGCGCAGCATCATGTCCGTGGGCACCGTCGGCGCGTACGGAGGCCGGTTGTTCTGTATCCAGACCGGCAGGCTGGTCGCCTCGGCGAGTGTGCAGTAGAAGTCCCAGATCTGGGACCCGCCGGCATTCTGCGGCGGCATCGCAATCAGTGAGTCGGCACCGGCCTCCGCTGCGCCCTTCGCCATCTCGACCGAGTGCTGCGGCGACGAGCCGCTGACTCCTGCGACAAACGGCACCGCACCTGCGACGGCCTTTATGCCGGCCCTGGTCACACGCGCCCGTTCCTCGTCCGACAGCGTCGGCCCTTCGGACGCGTTCACCGGCATGACGATGCCGTCCGCGCCGGCCTCCACGCAGAACTCGACGCAGCGTGCCAGCGACCGGTAGTCGACAGCACCCTGCTCGTCAAACGGCGTGACCGGGATCGAATAGACCCCGCGCATCTGCTTCGGCTTTGGCATTCCTGGCTCCCTCACGCCTTGCGCCCGGCAGGCTTGCGCCGGGACTTAACGTAGTCGATCACCGCGCCCAAGCCGTCTGCGTTGCCGCCCCGGGAGACCGCAGCGGCAGTGTCCGCGTCGCTCCGTGCGTCCTCGCCCAGCGCGGCGTGCGCGACCGCCCTGTTTGCCCAGGCGTCCCGCATGTCTGGGCTCAGACCGATGGCAGCGCTCAGGTTGATCACCGCCTGCTCGAACATGCCCAGCGAAAGGTATGCCGTGCCCAGGTTGAACTGCACTTCCGGATCGTCGGGGTCCCGCCAGGCCGCCTCCTCAAAGTCCTCGATGGCCTTGTCAGCCAGGCCCAGCTGGGCGGACTTGAGCCCGCGCTCGAAGAACCCCCGTGCGTCTCGCGGGCCCGGGCCAGCATCGGCAAGGCCCGGCAGCCCTGCAGGGTCAGGTGGGGGTTGGGGCGTAATCGCCTCTGATGACACCGCTACTCCATTGCCTGAGCGAAACCGTGCGACGGCGGATATCGTAGACGTTTACGAGGCATTCCGGACAGACCGGCATGCACCTGGAGGCCAGCCGTTGTTCAGAATGTTTCCCGCCAGCCTTGCGCCCAGCGCTAGAGCAGTGCGCCCGTTGACGATACTGGCCCTTGCCCTCACCGCGGTCGCGGTGCTCCCGGCGTGTGGGTCCGGTGATGAGTCGGCCTTCGTGGACCCGCCGACCGTGGCCCCTGCTGCTGGCGGCGTGGCGACGGCAACTCCGCCCCCGACGACTCGACCTGCCAGCACCGCCGCTCCCACGCAGGCGGCGCAGGCAACGGCGACGACATCTCCTGCCCCAACAGCAGCGCCAGCCGCCACGCGGGCGCCTGGCGGCCCGCTCAATCAATCAAGCATCGCCAACTTCACGCACCCGAACGTGAGCGTCACCGTCGGGACCACCGTGCAGTGGCTCAACCAGGACGACGCGCCGCATACCGTGACGCACGGCACGCCAGACCGCGTGGGCAGCGAGTTCAGGACCCCGTCATCCCTCCAGCGAGGCCGCACCTTCTCGCACACGTTCAACAGTCCCGGCACATTCGAGTATTTCTGCGAGATCCACCCGACCATGCGCGCCCGGGTTGTCGTGACCGCCGCCGCGTCGCCACCCACTCCCACCCAAGCGCCGGTGCCAACTGCTGCGCCAACGACTGCGCCGGTAGCACCGACCGCAGCGCCAACTTCGACTGCCACGCTGGTTCCCGCTGCCCCAACGGCCACGCCGCGTCCGCCGACGGCTGTCCCTCCCACAGTGGCGGCCCCTACCGCCACGCCCCCTCCAGCCGGGCCGACTCGGGCCGTCAGCATGGCTAACTTCGCGTACTCTCCCCAGAACGTTACCGTCAGCGCGGGCACCACGGTCATTTGGACCAGCCTTGATGACGACCCGCACACAGTGACCCACGGCGCGCCGACCGCGCCGGGGAATGCCTTCGCCAGCGCTTTGCTGAACAACGGAGAATCGTTCCCGTTCAGGTTTGCAGCGCCGGGGTCGTTCCCGTACTTCTGTGCAATCCACGTAGACATGCGCGGCACGATCACAGTGACGCCGTGAAGAGGGGAGTGCGCGGGGGCCATCCTCCCGCAGGCGCGCTCAGGCCAGCCACACCTGCTTGAAGGCGCGCGCTCGGGTCCTGGCGACAGGGGTCGCGTTGCTCGGGATACTGGGCGGCGCGGGGTGCGGCTCAGCCGCGCCCGCCGTGCCCGCGACGGCTATCCCCGTCACCGTCATTCCTGCGACCGCGAGATCCGCTGCCGAGACGGCGACGACCGTGCCCTCGGCCACTCCCACTAGAGCGCCGACCCCGACGCCAGTGCCTTCAGCAAGCCCTACCGCGTCGCCTGGGCCGTCGCCGTCGCCTGCGCCTACTGGTGCGCCGCCGACGCCTACGTCGGCCGCCTCGCCCACGGCAACGCCTGACGCAACGTCGACTTCCTCGGCTGCGCCGACTCCCTCGCCCACGTCAACACCTGTGCCATCACCTACTGCGACGGCTTCACCCACGGCTTCGCCATCTCCGACTCCCTCGCCCACACAACTACCAACGGCAACACCGACCTCAACGCCAATACCCTCGCCAACCGCTACGTCGGTTCCGACCGTCGCGCCCTCGCCCACAGCGTCCCCGTCGCCTACCCCAACCCGCGTGCCCCAGACACGCGCCGCTCCAATCAACGGGTTCGCCTTCCCCGTCGCCCTCACGGTCAACGTGGGCGACACCGTTGTCTGGACCAACCTCGACCAGGCGCCTCACACGGCCACGGCGGGCGCGCCCTCGGCGATCTCCGGGCCGTTCAGGAGCCCGGTCCTCGGAAACGGCGGGATGTACTCCCACACGTTCGCCGCTCCCGTCACGTTCTCGTACTTCTGCGAGGTCCACCCCTTCATGCAGGCCGCCCTCGCTGTCCTGCCCTGAACCCGGTATTTACGATGCGCCTGCATGACACCGCCAGGCCGACGGCGTAAGGTGGGCGGCGGGCCGGACACACTCGGCCCGCGGAGTGCCGCTGCAATGAGGACCGCCCTGATCGGCCAATCGGCCTTTGGCAAGGCCGTGCTGGAAGCCATCCTGAAAGCAGGAAAGGACCAGGTCGCCGGCGTGTTCTGCCCGCCGGACAAGCCCGGCGATCCTCCGGACCCTATCAAGCTGGCGGCGCAGGCGAGCGGGACGCCCTGCTTGCAGTTCCGGCGCATGCGCAGCCCCGAAGCCATCGCCGCCTTCACCGCGCTGGGCGTGGACCTCGGCGTGATGGCGTTCGTTACGGACATCGTGCCAGTGGAAATCCTCAAAGCGCCCCGTCTGGGAACGGTCCAGTACCACCCCTCGCTCCTGCCGC
>CAYWBD010000447.1:0-1963 GCA_964456315.1 uncultured Thermoflexus sp. | reverse complement strand
GCGAAATCTCTGCGCCCATCTGGCGCAGCGCCGTAATCACCCCGGCCCGCGTCGGGTTGACCCCCACGTTCTTAATCAGCAGCTCTGCGTTTGGGTGGACGGCGGCCGCCACCATCCAGAATGCCGCCGATGAGATGTCCCCCGGCACTTCGACGTCAACAGCCCGGAGCTCTCCCGGCGAGATCGTAACGTCGAGACCGTCAGAGGTCACTTGTGCGCCCATCGACCTCAGCATCCGCTCTGTGTGGTCGCGAGAGGCAGCCGGCTCGTGCAGCACGGTACGACCTTTAGCCCTGAGTCCGGCCAGGAGCAGGCAGGACTTCAGCTGCGCGCTTGCCACGGGCATCGTGTACTCAATGCCCGATAGCTCCCCGCCTGCGAACACAAGCGGCGCCAGAGCGTCGGCCTTGCCTTCGATAACACCGCCTCTGGCGTGGATGACGGCGCCCATCAGCCGCAGGGGCTCGACAACGCGGCCCATCGGCCTGCGCCGGATCTGCTCGTCCCCGGAGAGCACGGCCAGGAACGGCCTGCCTGCCAGCACGCCAGAAATCAGGCGGGCGGTCGTCCCGCTCTCACCGGCGTCGAGGATGTCAGACGGCTCCTTGAGGCCCTCCATCCCCCGTCCGTTGATGCGGACCGTATCGCCGCCGGCGCCAGATGGCGTCCGCTCTATCTCGACCCCGAGCAGCCTGAGGATGCCCAGCGTGGCTTCGCCATCGGCCCCCGGCGCATAGTTGGTGACCGTGGCCTGGCCATCGGCCATGGCGTTGAACATCGCCGCCCGGTGCGACACAGACTTGTCCCCCGGGGCGACGATCTCGCCACGGAGCTCTTTCGGGCGGGCAATTACGTAGTGGGGCAAGGCTGTAAGCAGGTGGCAGGCGGCGCGAGGTGCGGGGCACGCGCCGCCCACGCGCCTAGTGTCCCGCCTCCGAAGTCCTGAGCCATTTCCTTCGTTCCCTCTCCCCTTGCGGGAGAGGGTCAAGGTGAGGGGTCAATTTGGAGCTCCACATCAGAGACGGGACACTAGTTCAGCCGGCGCCGGTCGTAGGCATGGGGGTCCTTCTTCTTGGACTTGTCCAGCCTGAACGCTCTGGACATCGCCGACCCGAAGAACACCTGCATCATGCCCTCACTGGCCGTGGGGAGCGCCTCCCGGAGCGTATCGCTCTGGTTGATCCCCGCCTCCATCCGCCCATGTGCCTCCCAGGCGGCGATCAGGGCGTTCATCAGCGGACCGCCGGCCCCGTCGACGTCCGGGTCGGTCACCATCCCCTTCGCCTGCTGGAGCTGCGCGATCATCTCGTCCAGCCAGTGCGCCATCATGTCGGCGTTTGTCCGCACCATCCCGTATGTGACTGCCGGGTCCATGTCTGCCAGCCGGGTCATGTCCTTGAATTCCGGCCCGACGAAGTGGCTGATCTCCCGCCACGATGGGCTCTTCGCAGCTGCGAGCATCAGGGACGCTGCGACGACTGCCGGAAGGCCGGTCATGGCGGCGATGAAACTGTCGTGCTCGTCTTTATCGAGGAAGAAAGCCTTTGCGCCGATGTCCTCGACCATCCTGACGACCGCCGACACCGCGGGCTGCGGCGCCCGCGGCGATGCGACGATGGCGTACTTGGCGCCCTGGAATATCGCAGGCGAGGCGGCTTTGTTGCCGGACAGCCCGCCGCCGACCAGGGGGTTGCCCCCCACGAACCCCACCCTCGCAGGCAGGATCTCATCGGCCCACTGCAGCACCTGGCGCTTGGTTGCCGTGGTGTCCGTGACTACGGCGTCATCTTTCAGGTGCGGCCCGATGGCCACCATGATGTCCTTGACCGCCGACGCCGGCACGCACAGGATGACCGTGTCCGCACCGCGGACAGCGTCATCAAGGTTCCACTCCGCCTTGTCGACAGCGCCAATCTTTTTGGCCTCGTTATGCGTCTTGGGATCGGCGTCGTAGCCGGTGATC
>CAYWBD010000446.1:0-20277 GCA_964456315.1 uncultured Thermoflexus sp. | reverse complement strand
CATCTTGATCACGGGGCGAAGCTTGCCCATGCGACCCAGCGTCCGGTCAAGCGCCCACAGGAGCACGTCTGCGTTGTGGATGACAAGCCACGTCGCCGCAGCCACCATCCAAACGCCAGACAGGATGAACATCTCGATGTTGGCGTTGAGCTGGCCGGTGAGCGGTTCAAGCACCCCGAACGGCAGCGACCAGAACACCAGCAGCGACAGTCCCATGAATGAGAACGCGATGCGGTCCTCAACCTCCGGTCGCAGCCCGGTACGGGCCAACAACAGGCGGATGAAAAGGCCCAGCCCAACCAGCACTACGCTTACGCCGAGCGTGAATGGCGCGGCCTGGTCCGACGCGAGGCCCGACTGCGCCAGCAGCAGCCCGATGATGACCAGGGGCCAGCCATGCTTCATGTACGGCCAGACCAGCCGGGCAATCGCTGCGACTATCCACGCCGCCCACGGGACCAGCAGCAATGACAGGCCGAGCCGCAGCAGCGCCCGTCTCGCGCCGCCAGCACCCTTCGCCCTCACCGCGGCGACCAGGTACCGCGCCGGCGACACGAGGGCCAGCCCGAGCCCGCGCAGACGCAAGGACAGCTTGACGCCGCCCGTCGGCTCAAACTCCTGCGCCAGGCCCCTTATCGCCACCACAATGTTGAGCCTGCTCACGCGGTACGCCGAGAACCCAACGGTCAGCGCCGTGATCAGCAAGCCTAGCGAGAACGCCACCGCTATCGATGTGATCCGCACCGAGTAGCGGATGGTGAAGCCTTCCTCTTCTGGCTGCGCAAACCCGCTCACGATCTGCACTACCCCAATGCTTGTGAGGATGCCCAGCGCCACGCCGACCACCGCAGCAGCCCCGGCGTACGCAAACCCCTCGAACGCGAACATCTGCACAAGCTGCCCGCGCTTCATCCCGATAGCCCGTGCGATGCCCATCTCCGCCGTGCGCGACGCAGCCAGCAGCACGAACACCAGGAAGATCAGCAGCAGGCCCACGATGATGGAGAACGAGCCCAGGACCGTGAAGATCGTGGCGATAAAGCTGCCGATCAGGTCGGCAAAGTCCAGGAAGCGGCGCTTCACGGGGTCCACGCTGAGCTCCTGGAGGCCCGACACAACCGGCAGCAGCGCCACCGCCACATCCCGCTTGCCTGCAGACTCCAGCGACGCCAGGACCAGGCCGCCAACCACGGTGTCGCCGATGATCTTCCTGAACTCGTCGGTGGGCTGCGGGCGCTTGAGCTCGGCAACCAGCGTCTTCAAGTCACTCTTCAGGCTTGCGGACAGCCCGGCGCCAGAGGCGGCCTGACGCTCTAACTCAGCAATGATCGCCGGGTCCTGGAGGGCCGTGAAGACCTGCTGCGCCGCCTCGACGTTGGTGAACTTGAGTCGCAGGTCATCCGCGATTTCCTTGGAGACGTCTCCAGTGCTCCCAGCGGTGCCGACGGCCGATATCTCTACGTTCGTGATCTGCGCCGGCTTCCCGAGCGCGGCTTGCATCGCGCCCAACGTGACGATCAGGCGCGGGTCTGAACCAGCCAGCCCGCCGCGCCGTGCGACTGCGACCACCGTGAACGTCGCGCGCCCGGCGGGCGTCACCAGCGTCACCTCGTCGCCGGCGCGTGCGTCGATGTTCTCAGTAAGGTCCGTGTTCGCCACCGCCTCACGGGGCCCCAGCCCAGCGAGGTCGAACAGCGTCCCATCTTCCCGGGTCACGCCGTCGAACCCGGCCAGCGCCCTGACATCAAGGCCGTGCACGCGTGTCGTCGCTTCGGTCTTGTTCGTCCTTGCCAGCGTGACCGGGAGCACCTCACGCAACTGCGACATGACGCCGTCTACGCGGTCGTCACCGGCCAGCGCGGCGCGCACGTCGGCGGTCCGGCCCTCCGGGAGGTACTTGTCCCCAAACGTCCCCCCCTGTGGCGATGAGACGCGTACATCGGAGCTGCCCAGGCCCTCGATAACCGAGCTGCGCACCGAGTGGGCCACGGAGTCGCCGACCGCGAGCGCGGCCATGATGATGGTGGTGCTTAGCATCAGCCCGAGCACGATCAGCACGGTCTGCGCCCGCCGCCTCGGGATATTCCGCAGCGCCATCGTTAGAAACAGCCGGTTCTTCAGCGCCAGCGCCGTTATCCCCGCAGCGGTCACGGCGATGATCGCGACCAGCACGACCGCAAACGGCCCCATCGGCAACCCGAACAGTTTTTCCATGTGTGCCCCCGCCCTACCGAGCCGGCCGCGCCGCGCCGTTGGCCGCCGGGACCGGTGTCGCAGCCGCGGCCGCTCGGGCCACGTGGCCCACGTCCTCGATCACGCCGTCCCGCATCCTGACGACGCGGTGCGCCCGCCCGCTAACCTCGGGCGAGTGGGTCACGAGGACAAAGGTCTGCTTGCGCTCTTTGTTGAGCCGGACCAGGAGGTCCATGATGTCGCGGGCGTTCTCGGAGTCGAGGTTGCCCGTGGGCTCGTCAGCCCAGACGATCGCGGGGTCGTTGGCCAGCGACCTTGCGATGGTCACGCGCTGCTGCTGGCCGCCCGAAAGCTCTGCAGGCTTGTGGTGGACGCGGTCCGCCAGGCCAACCTGGGCCAACTTCTCAGTCGCCCGTTTCCGGGCCTCTTTCTGGCCGACACCCGCGAGCACCAGGGGCAGCTCCACGTTCTCCAGCGCGCTGAGCACCGGCAGCAGGTTATAGGCCTGGAACACAAAGCCCATCGTCTTGGCGCGGTACTCGCTGAGAGCGTCGTCGCTCAGTCTGCGTAGCGGGTTGCCCGCGATGACCACCTCGCCGGAATCGATGGCGTCGAGCCCGGAGAGGCAGTTCAGGAGCGTGGTCTTCCCAGAGCCGCTGGGGCCCATCACGGCGACCATCTCGCCCTGCTCCACGGAAAAGTCCACGCCACGCAGGGCGCGCACCTCTAGCGTGCGGGACTTGTACGTTTTCACCACGTTGGTCGCTTGTATGATCGCCTCTGCCACGCTCGGCCCCCTTCGCGCTGGTCAAATCTGACTTCCGTCGATGCACAAAACGGTGATTATGTCACGCATATCTCCGGACGAAGTTAACGACGCCTGGTGCTCCCGGCGCTCCCCTTACACGACGTTGACCGGCGGGCAGTCCGCAACTACGATCAGCTTCCCGGTTGCAGTCAGTCCCTACTCCGGCGGAGCGGCTCACCAAGCATGGCCCAGACCTCGCAAGCTCCCGGCGGCCGTCCGCCCGCTGGCCCCACGCGCAAGGGGCTCGTGATCATCAACACCGGCGACGGCAAGGGCAAGAGCACCGCTGCGTTCGGCGTGATGCTGCGCGCCTGGGGCCGCGGCATGAAGGTCTGCGCGGTGCAGTTCATCAAGAGCGAGAAGTCGAAGTACGGTGAGCAGATGGCGGCGGAAAAGCTCGGGATCGAAATGGTCCCGGCCGGCCGCGGGTTCACGTGGACGTCGAAGGACCTGAGCGAAGACGCGGCCCTTGCCCGGCATGGCTGGGAGGTCGCCACGGAAAAGCTGCTCTCCGGGGACTACGACGTCGTAGTGCTGGATGAGGTCACGTACCCAATCCGCTACGGCTGGCTTAGCGTGCAGGAGGTCCTGGACGTGCTCAGGCGCAGGCCGCCGATGCTCCACGTCATCCTCACTGGCAGGGACGCTCAGCCCGAGTTGGTGGAGTACGCGGACCTGGTCACAGAAATGCGCATGGTCAAGCACCCTTATCACGAACAGGGCATCAAGGCCCAGAAGGGCATCGAGTTCTGAATCTTCCGCTCGCCCTGAGCTTGTCGAAGGGCCTGAGCTTGCCTACCCTGAGCCGGGCCGAAGGGTCGAAGGGCCTGACCCGTCCTGCCCTGGGCCGTGACCAACGGGCTGTGGGCGGACTTCCACCCCGGCATTCGCTCTTCGACAGCATCGAGGCGAACGGGAGCCCGTCCAGCCGAGCACATGACTCTCCGCCAGTTCAACATCCCCCCGCTGGACGACGCTGCCCGCGCTGCGGCGCAACGCCGGCAGGCCGCGCTGACAAAGCCCCCGGGCAGCCTGGGGCTGCTGGAGGAGGTCGCCTGCCGCATGGCGGCGATCCAGGGCAGCCTCCGGCCGGTCGTGCGCAGGAAGTGGGTCGTGGTGGCCGCGGCTGACCACGGGGTGACCGCTGAAGGCGTGAGCCCTTACCCGGCCGAGGTGACCGCCCAGATGGTGGCGAATTTCTTGCGCGGGGGCGCTGCGATTAACGTGCTGGCCAGCGCAGCCGGCGCAGAGCTTGTGATCGTGGACGCGGGGGTCGGCGCTCCTGTACCCGGCGAGACATCGCGGCTGCGCCGGGTCGACGGTGCGCGGCCCGCGTCGAACATCGCCCGCGGCCCGGCAATGAGCCGGGAACACGCCGCCAGGCTGATCGCGTACGGCGCGGCCCTGGCCGGCGAACTCTCACTTCGGGGCGCGGACATCGTGGCGCCGGGCGACATGGGCATCGGCAACTCAACCGCGGCGGCCGCGCTGACCGCGGTGTTCACACGCCTGCCGCCCGCGCAGGTGACCGGTCGAGGCACAGGGCTCGACGATGCCGGGCTCGTCCGCAAGACGGCCGTGGTCGAGCGCGCGCTCCAGATCAACCACCCGGACCCTGCCGACGGCCTCGGGGCCCTGGCGGCAGTCGGCGGCTGCGAAATCGCCTGCCTCGCAGGCCTGATACTGGGCGCCGCGGAGCGCCGGGTCGTCGTCGCGCTGGACGGCTTCATATCCACTGCGGCAGCCCTTGTCGCACAAGCCATCGCGCCGCGCATCGCCGACTACGCCTTCGCATCACACATCTCGCCGGAGCCGGGACACCGGGCAGCGCTGGAAAAGCTGGGCCTGCGACCCATGCTCGACCTCGGGATGCGCCTGGGCGAAGGCACGGGTGCGGCGCTGGGGATGCAGGTCATCGACGCCGCCGTGCGCCTGCACAACGAAATGGCTACGTTTGAGGAGGCGGCGGTGTCAGACCGGCCGCGTCCCCGCTCGTGACCGCCGACGACACCCCCGGAGCCGGGGCGCGGTCACGAATGGCCGCCGCTACGGGCACGCTTGCGGCCGCGGTCCGGCTGTTGACCATCATTCCAGTCCCCGTCCCTAGCGAGTTTGACGCCGCGGCTATGAGCCGCTCGGTCGCCCTGTTCCCGCTCGTCGGACTTGCCATCGGAGGCACGACAGCGGGCGTAGCGTGGCTGGCGTCGCTAGTGATGCCGGACCTCGTGGCTGCCGCGCTTGCGGTCGTCGCGGCTGTCGCGCTCACCGGGGCGCTGCACCTGGACGGGCTTGCCGACACCGCCGACGGCCTGTTCGGGGGACGCACACCGCAGCGGCGGCTCGAAATCATGCGGGACCCGCACATTGGGGTGTTCGGCGCGGTCGCAGTCGCCCTGGTGTTGCTGCTGAAGCTGGCGACCGTATCGGCACTTGTCGGCGCAGGCGAGTGGGCCGCGATCGCGTTGGTGCCTGCGCTCGGACGGCTGGCGGCGGTCGCGGTAACCGGCGCGTTCCCGTACGTGCGCGCTGACGGCCTGGGCGCGCCGTTTGCGGGCGCAGGCCGCATCGCGATCGGGCTGGCCGGAGCGACCGCAGTTGCGGCGGCTCTGGTGCTGGCTGGCCCGTGGGGCCTGGCGGTCTTCGGCGGCGCGTTGCTGGCCGGGCTGGCAGTGGGCAGGCTCGCGGCGGCCAAACTTAGCGGAGGAGTGACGGGCGACGTGTACGGGGCGGCGGTGGAAGCGGGCGAGGTCGTGGCTCTCTTTACTCTGGTTGGACTGACCGGCGGGTCGCTGTCGATCGCACCGGTGTGGGTTTAGGTGGCATCGGCATCCTCGCAGCCGCGCACCGCGCTCCAGGAGGGCCGGCTTCAACTGGCGACGCTCGCCCTTGCGTTACTGTGGGACCGCGGGCTCGGTGAGCCGCCCGCCGGGGTCCACCCGACGGTCCTGATGGGCACCGCCGCAAAGCAGATGTTCGGCCGCCCTACCGGCGACCCGGCTTGTGACTTCCGGCGCGGCGCGTGGGCCGCGGCGGCGGTGTCCTCGGGCAGCGCGCACGCCGGGTCAGAGGCCATGCGGCTGCTCGCGGGAATCGGCCCCGACGCCGAACTGGCCGGCGGCGCGTTCCTGCTCAAGTCCACGTTCGCAGTGCGCTCGATGAACGAGCACGCCCTGGCCGTCGACCGCGCACTCGCTGCCGGGGACCTGGAAGACGCACGGCGGGCCGTCGGCATGATCGTGAGCCGCGACGTCTCGGGGCTCGACGCCGCCGGTGTCGCCAACACCTGCATCGGCTCGGTCGCAGAAAACATTACCGACGCCGTCGTGGGGCCCCTGCTTGCTTACGCTTTTGCCGGAGTCCCCGGCGCGCTGGCCTACCGGGCGGTCAACACCATGGACGCCATGTACGGCTACCACGGCGAGTACGAGCACCTTGGGAAGGCTGCGGCGCGGCTGGACGATGTCGTCAACTACATCCCGGCCCGCCTGGCAGGCTACGCAGTGGCCGGCGCCGCAGCGGCAACCGGCATGGACGCACGCGCCGCCCATCGCACGATGCTCGCAGAGCACGCACGCACGCCCAGCCCGAACAGCGGGTGGCCAATCGGCGCTGTCGCCGGCGCGCTCGGCGTGGAGATCGAGAAGGTGGGCTACTACAAGCTGGGCCCGCCGGGCCGCAGACCAGGCCGCGAAGACATCCGTCGTTGTCTCAGGCTGTTCAACGGCGCCGCGCTGATTACGGCGGCCCTGGCCGCCGCGGTGATCGCGCACCGCATGGGCCCACCACGGCCGCGTTGACGGTCGCGACCGCCGGTTATAAGGTTCGCTGGCAAGCCTGTGAGCCCGGCTGGGGCTAGTCGGAAGGCGGCAACAAATTGCGACGAACATTTTCGCGGGGCATCATCTGGGCGTTAGCTCTCGGCTTGGCGCTGGCCGCCGTCAGCGCCTGCTCTCCCGAGGAAGCACCGGCCGCGACACCTGTGCCTGCGACGGCTGTGCCGTCCACGGCCATCGTCGCACCCGCTACGACCGCGCCTGCTCCGGCCACCGCGGCTCCCGCGACGACCGCGCCTGGCGCGCAAGCGTCGCCCACTCCACCACGAGCCGCCGCAACAGCCGTGCCTCGCACACCCGGCCCAAATTCACCGACCGTCGCGCCCTCACCCACGTCGCCTCCGCCGACAGCGGCCGCGGCCACCGCCACATCGCCTGCGCGCGCCAGCATTAGTTGCGGCGGACCGGACTCGGACGGCGACAAGTTGCCCGACTGCTACGAGAAGTCGATCGGGACATCGGTGTTCGACCCCGACACCGACGGCGACGCCCTGACTGACTACCAGGAGGTCGTGAACAAGGCCTTCGACGCCGCCGCCAACAACTTCCAGTTCAACCCCCTGATAGCTGACCTGCCCCAGATCAGCTTCCAGCTGACGAGCGTGCCAGAGATCACCGTGACCTACACAACAAGGGACGACAAGTCTTTCACCATTACTAACACCGAGTCGAAAGAGACCGCCAGCCAGGTCAAGACAAGCGAGACCAGCGAAGAAAGCCAGTCACTGGAGGTCGGAGGCGACTCCCCGTTCCCCAAAGGTACGGTCGGTGTCACCAACAGCTGGTCCACCGAGCAGACCCGGGAGAACCGCAAAGCCTACAGCACGGCCATTTCGCAGACCTCGGGCAGCTCCGTTGAGTCTACCGGCGGCTCGATAGCAGTCTCTCTGAAGGTCAAGAACCGCGGCTTTCAGGTCGTCACGTTGCAGAGCCTGACCGTCGCCGCGCTCCAGGTGTCACCCAGCAACCCGTCGGCGCTGGTCCCCGTCGGCAACCTGCAGTTCGACGGCCAGTTCTCACCCATCGAGATCGTCCCCAACGGCGAGACTCCCGGCACCCTGATATTCAGCCGGGAGCTGACGCTTGGCAAAGCGCTCAGCCTGTTGTCTGATTCAGACAGCCTCACGCTCCAGGCATCCGCGTGGCAGGCCACCGACGCCGACGGCCGCTCTTACACGCACAGCCTGACAGACATCGGCAGCAAAGACGCGCTGGTCATCATCGACTACGGCCCCAGGAGCGAGCGCGAAACAGGCAAGGTGAAAGAGTCCTACTACGTTTCCACCGTCGCGGACTTCGACGCCAAGCGCGTCAGCGCCGCCCAGGCGCTTAAGGACATCCTGAGAGTCCCGTACACAACCGGCGTGACTCCGTGGAACGTACCAGGCTCGGTCGCGGCGACCAGGAATGGCCTCCTAAGCGTCCGCGGTGTGGGCACCGACCCGAAGGTGCGCGGCCACTGGCGCGTGGTGTACGGGGCCCTCAGTGAAAACGGCGCCACGAGGACGGTCAAGGTGTTCGACAACCTTGTCGCGGCCTACGACTTCGACGCTATCGAGCTCAGGAAGGGCTACTCGCTCCTGCTCGCGTACGTCGAAGACGTGGACAGCGACGGGGTGCTTTCCAGAGAGGAGTTCGTGCACGGGACGTCCGACACCAAACCGGACACAGACAGCGACGGCCTCACCGATTTCGATGAGATCAAAGGCGGCTGGAGCATACCGCTGGCGAGGTCGCTCAGCCGGACCGTCTTCTCTGACCCACTCTCTGCCGACTCAGACGAGGACAGCCTCAACGACGGGCAGGAGAAGCAGCGCCTCACGGACCCCCGCAACCGCGATACAGACGGCGACGGTGTGAGAGACGCCAGTGACGGTCCCGTGACCGCAGAAGAGATGTACGAGCGGGCCTATTTTTCCTTTGACGGGGACCTGACGAATGTCGCCGGAGGGGTGGGGGCCGCGTCGATGACTGGCCCGACATTCGGCATCGACCGCTTTGGGAAGGCGAACGCCGCGCTGTACCTGAAAGGGACCTGGCGGTCGCCTGTGTTCCAGCTCCCAACTCCGATCCCGACTGCGCCGCCCGCCCCTCCGGCCGGTGCCACGCTCTCCGTCACAGGTGTGGTCGCCAGCCCGGTAACGCTGGGGGCCGCCTGGGCCTTCTGGGTCCGCCCGGAGGTGCTGCGCAACCAGGGCATCATGAACACGCAGACAGGCACTGACCGCAGCATGATGTGGATGGAGGCCAACGGCGCCCTGACCTTCGGGGCAGACGACATCGGGCGGCACTTGATATTCACGCGCGAGCCGGTCGCGGAGGCCGGTGACTGGGTCTTCGTGACCGGAGTGCTATCTGACGAAGACAACACGCCGGGAGCAGAGCGGTTCGCCGTGTACATCAACGGCCTGCTGTTCGCCGGCGTGGGAGAGGGCCGGAACTGCTGCGTCAAGTTGCCGACCGCTCCATGGACGTTCGGAGCGCCGTATCCCCTTGTCCCTGACGCGACCAAGCTGGTCTCATTTCAGGGCTGGATGGACGATCTCAGGATATTCAGGCGATCTCTGAGCGCCGCCGAGGTCCGCGCCTTGTACGAAGAGCGTGTGACGCCAGCAGCGGCTCGCTGAGCGGGCGGCGCGTCTGGGCCCGTCTGACTTACAACCGACAGCGGGCGGGATTCTTTGGGCCTCCGGCCTTCGGACTCACAATCCCCGCGCACGGGTGAACACACATCGCACGAATCGTCCTCATCCGCCACGGCCAGACCGACTGGAACGTCCAGGGCCGCACCCAGGGTTGGAATGACCAGCCCCTGAACGACGCTGGCAGGCGGCAGGCCGCCCTGGCCGGCGCACACCTGCGCGCCCGGTTCGATATCAGCCACGTGTGGTCGAGCGACCTCCTGCGTTGCCAGTCGACCGCCGGGGCCGCGGGCCTGCCGTTCAGCACGTCCGAGGCCCTTCGAGAGATCAACTTCGGACATTGGGAAGGCAGGTTGTGGACCGACCTGCACCGCGACCACGCTGACCAGACCGCAAGGTTCCTGCGCGGCGACCCCGCCTTCAGCGCGCCCGGCGGCGAGTCCATCAGCGACCTTGTCACCCGCCAGCGGCGCTTCGTCCACGACGCCGGCCTGCTGGACAGCACGGGGGATATCGCCGTCATCGGCCACGGCGGCGCGCTGCGGGCCCTCGTCGTCGCACTCCTGGGCCTGCCGGAAGCCAGCACGTCGCGTTTTTACTTCGACAACTGCAGCCTGTCCATGGTCTCGGTGATGGCGCACGGACAGGCCCGCCTGGAGTTGCTGAACGACACGGCCCACCTGAATGGCGGGTAACGTGCGGGGCGAGGGCAGCATGCCCCCTCAGGCAGTGCTTCCACCACAGGGGCAGGAGCCTCGGCAGGCAGACGTGCACGCCGCGCCAACGCGACCGGCGCGCGTCATCATGGTCCAGGGGACCGCGTCGTCGGTCGGCAAGAGCACTCTCACCGCCGCTCTGTGCCGCATTTTCCAGCAAGATGGCCTGAGCGTCGCGCCTTTCAAGTCGCAGAACATGTCCAACAACTCCTACGTGACGCCCGGCGGCGGCGAGATCGGCCGGGCGCAGGCGCTGCAAGCGGTCGCGGCAGGCGTTGAGGCATCGACGGACATGAACCCCGTCCTGCTCAAGCCCGAGGCCGACAGCCGGGCGCACGTGGTCGTCAATGGCCGCGCACGTGGCAGCTTCGCGGCGCGTGACTACTACCGGACGAAAGGGGCGCTCTGGCCGGAGGTCACCGCGGCGCTAGACCGTCTGCGAGCGCGCCACGACGTGGTCGTCATCGAGGGCGCGGGCAGCCCCGCTGAGGTCAACTTGCGCCACGGCGACATCGCGAACATGAGCGTCGCGCTTTACGCGCAGGCGCCGGTGCTGCTGGTCGGCGATATCGACCGCGGCGGCGTGTTCGCGGCGCTGCTAGGCACGCTGGAGCTCCTTGCGCCGGAAGAGCGGGCACTGGTGCGCGGGCTTGTAATCAACCGCTTCCGCGGGGACCGCGCGCTGCTGGAGCCGCTCCCGGCCATGATCGCAGCCCGCACCGGTGTGCCCGTGCTGGGTGTCGTCCCGTTCGTACCAGACCTGCGCCTCAGCGATGAGGACGCCGCGTCCCTCGACGGGCGACCAAAAGTTGCGGTTGCACCTGTTCGCCCTCCGCCCTTCGGCCCCGCTCAGGGCAGTCTTGGGCCAGCCTTTGACCCACACCCTCGCCCGCCAGCGGCGGGCACCCGTCTCCCTGAGAGGGAGAGGGCAGCTGGTCGACTGCGCGCCGCGGTCGTCCGCCTCCCGCACATTTCAAACTTTGATGACTTCGACCCCCTCCGCCGGGCTGCCGTTGAGGTCAACTTCATATCAGACGCGTCCGGGGCCGACGGCGCGCATATCGTTATCATCCCTGGCACGAAGTCCACGATTGCCGACCTGCGCTGGATGAAGGCCCGCCACCTCGCCCGGGCAGTCACCGATGCCGCGGACCGCGGGGCAGCCGTGATCGGCATATGCGGGGGCTACCAAATGCTCTGCGAATCCCTGTCAGACCCGCTCGGGGCAGACTCCGGCTCGCCCGACGCTGAGCCCGGCATTGGCCTGCTGCCCGGCGTCACCGTGTTCGCCCGTGAGAAGACCACGCTCCGGGTGGAGTTCACGCTGGCCGAGGGCGATGGCCTCCTCGCCGGCAACGGGCCCGCGACCGGCCGCGGCTATGAGATCCACACCGGCGCGACATCGCCAGCGCGCCGGCCTGCCGCGCTGGTCCGGGACGTCCGCGCTCCGGCAGCGCGCTCGGACGGCGCGCTGAGCGAATCAGGCTGGGTGATGGGCACGTACCTCCACGGCCTCTTCGACAGCCCGGCGGTGCTCACGCGGCTGCTGGGCAATGTCGCCCGCCGACATGGTCTGCCCGAGCCGCAGGCGCCTGATTTCTCGCTTGACCGGGAGCTCGACCGCCTCGCAGACGTCGTGCGCGCCTCGCTGGACATGCCCGCCGTCTACGGGCTGCTAGGTCTCAGCAGCCCTTCCGGACTTGCCGCTTCCGGTCAGGCCCGCGCCGTCGCAAAGGCACGCGCATGAGAGAGACCGTGCTGGTGCTTGGGGGTGTCCGGTCCGGCAAGAGCCGCTACGCGGTGTCGCTGGCCCGCGACATCGGGGCGCAGCTCCCCGTCTACTTTGTCGCCACTGCCCGCGCCGATACTGCAGACCCCGACATGGCAGAGCGCATAGAGCTGCACCGCGCCACCCGGCCGCGGAAGGGCTGGCGGACGGTTGAGGCCCCCGACGACATCGCCGCGGCGATCCTCGAAATCGAAGGCAACCCCGAACGGCGCGGCCCTCCCAGGCCATCAGCCGCCCTCATCCTGGTCGACAGCCTCACCGTGTGGCTGGGCAACCTGCTCGAGCAGGCCGGCGACCCAGACCAGCCCGGCTTCAGCCGGCGGGCGCGGGAGATCTACCAGTCCGCTGCCCAGTCGCTTAGGAATGCGATGTCGCTGTCCAACAGCCACCTGATCTTCGTGTCGGGCGAAGTCGGCCAGGGTGTGGCCCCGGCGACTCTGCTCGGGAACGTGTTCGCAGACCTGCACGGGGCGCTGAACCAGGACATCGCCGCCGTAGCCACACAGGTCTACCAGGTCGTCGCCGGCATCCCGGTGCAGATCAGGTAGCCCGTGCCGCGGCGCGCGCCAGCACCCGCAGCGTGTCCGCCCGCGCGATGACCTCGCCACTGGCGGCCAGCGACTCATACACCCGCGTCGCCTCCCCGCCCGTGTAGTCGAGCTCCGCGAAGGGGCGCCCGCTCAGGATGAGCAGCCGTCTGGCGCCAGCGGCGGCCTCAAGGTTGGGCAGGTTGTTGCGGCCCACCGCCATGTCGCACAGCGCCACAAAGTCCGCAGCTGCCACAAGCTCCAGGTGACGCATGTGCTCGGCGGGAGTGACCGCGGAAAACGCCGGCGCGGGGACAAACGACAGCCTCAGCCGCTCGGCGGCCTCCCGGTCCGTGTCGCCCTGCCCGAGCACGCATGCCGTGACCGTGTAGCCCGCGGCGACAAGCTGGTACATGATGTCTCGCCCGGACCCTGCGCCGCATATGACGTGCACCCGCACCCCGTCGCCGATGCGACCCGGTCTGCGCGACGGCCCGTCGACGGCGTCCGCTCCGTCCCCAACGGGCGCCGCGCCCAACAGCGTGACCTGCGGCCTGCCGGTGACAGGGTCGGGCTCTACCACGGTCTCGACTTCGAACGCGTCGCGCAGGTTCGCTGGCGCCAGCACCTCCGAGGGCGCGCCCGCCGCGATCACGCGCCCGCCAGCCAGCAGCACGAGCCGGTCGCAGTACCTGCCTGCCAGCGACAGGTCGTGCGCCGCGATGACCGCCAGCGCGCCCCGCCGCGCGGCCTCCTGGCGGACGATGTCCATCGTGACGAGCCGGTGCTTGAGGTCCAGCGCCGCGGTCGGCTCGTCGAGTAGCAGCACGTCAGCCCCTTGCGCGATGGCCCGCGCCAGGACGACCCGCTGGCGCTCCCCCCCCGAGAGCGTGTCGAGCTGCCGGCCGGCCAGCCCCTCCGTGCCTGTGCGCCGCATGGCGTCCAGCGCGGCTCGGCGGTCGTCCGGGCCTTCTATCTCCAGCCGCCCCAGGTGCGGGTAGCGGCCCATGAGCACAGCTTCAAGCGCGCTGAACGGGTGACGCTCGGCAAACTGGGCCATGTAAGCGATGCGCCGGGCGCGCTCAGCGGGCCGCAGCGCGGCGAGCCGGTCGCTGCCCAGCCACACCTCGCCGCTGGAGGGCCTGACCAGTCCTGCGAGCGCCCTCAGGAGCGTCGTCTTGCCGGAGCCGTTGGGGCCGATAAGCCCGACGATCTCCCCGGGCCGGGCGACGAGGCTCACGCCTGATAGCACGGCGTGGCCGGCGAGAGAGACAGACAAGTCCTCGGCGCGCAGGCCGACGCCCGGTGCGTCGTGCCGGGTCTCCACGGCGGAGACCGCGTCGGTGCACTTCTGCGCCGCGACCGCCTGGCCCTTCATGCCTTGTGTTGGCCGGGCCGTCACTCTTTGAATGGCTCGAAGTCCCGGAACGTCACGCCCGCGAAGGCCTCGGGGTAAAACAGCCGGGCCGACTCCTCGATGCCACGCACGTTCCAGTGCGACAGCGTCGTGTAGTAGCGAGAGTCGCCGATGAATACCCGCTTGTTCTTGACCGCGGGCACCTCGGCGAGCGCAGGCGCAGCGTAGAGCTCGTCCCGGAACTTCGCACCGCTGTCCTCCGGCTGCGTCAGGATGATGAAGTCTGGCCGCATCGCGGCGATGCTCTCCAGTGAAATGGGCTTGTGGCCCTCGATACCCGCCACGGCCGCCGCGTCCACTCCGCCGGCGGCCTCGATGATCCCTCCTTCCGTAGAGCCTTTGCCAGCTGCGTCAATGGTGTCCGAGAACTTCGCAATGGACAGCACGCTGACACGCGCGTTATCAGGCACACGCTCCTGCACCCGCACCGCCACGAACACAGTGCGCTCCTTGACCTGCACTGCCAGCGCCTGTGCACGGTCGTCTGCCCCCAGCATGCAACCGAGCAGGAGGATGTTCGGGATGTTGCCCAGAGCCGAGCTTTCCAGGCTGGTCTTGACGACAGGCACGCCCGCGCCGCTGATGCGGTCCAGCAAGTCTTGACTGGTGAACTTGGAAGCGATCAGGAGGTCGGGGTTGAGGCTAAGTACCGCCTCTGCCTCACGCCTGACTTTCGGCAGGTCTTTGACCTCGGCCGCGACGTTCGAGTAGACAGGGTCCGCGCTGAAGCTGCCGATCCCCGCCAGCCGCTTCGCGCCGATCAGCGCCACGATGATCTCGTCGTGCCCGAGAGACAGCGTGTGCACGCGCTGGGGCGCGGCCTTGATGACGACTTTGCCCTGGCCGGTGCCGCTGTCCACCTCACGCGGCCAGCCCGTGGCCCCGGAGGCGATGATGCAGCCCGATACGGCGGGCAGCGCAGGCGTGGGCCTGGGCGACGGCGCAGCCGCGGGCGTCGCTGTCGCCGCGGACACGGGCGCAGTCGGAACGAAAGCTGTCGCGCTCGCAGCGGGTACCGTGGCCGGCCGCGTCGC
This sequence comes from uncultured Thermoflexus sp., assembly GCA_964456315.1. Classification (GTDB taxonomy): domain Bacteria; phylum Chloroflexota; class Dehalococcoidia; order Lucifugimonadales; family Lucifugimonadaceae; genus SHXW01. Next base: position 5,318 of record CAYWBD010000446.1, on the reverse strand, counting down.
TGTCGGCGACGTCTCAACGTCCGGACGCGTTGGCAACGCCGCGGGCGGGACGACCGCCGGCGCGCTCGTGGCCGGCTGCGCCACGGGAACGGCGGCCTCGCTATCAACGCCGCACGCGCCCAGTGCGACGACCGCAGCCACGGCCATCAGCGCGACGCATAAGGACCTGGAACAACCCGGCATCAGTACCACTTAGCCTCCCGCTGGGTGCGTCCCACCCTTTGACCTCCCCGTGTCAGGACATGGCTTGTCGGACCTGTTACAGCAGCCCTGCCCTTGACCTGTGCCTGATCAGCAAGAACGCGAAAAACGGCGCCCCCGTCAGCGCCGTGACTATCCCCACGCGCACCTCTGCTGGCGCAGCGACCGTCCTCGCCACCGTGTCGGCGGCCAGCAGGAACACCGCGCCACCGAGCGCGCTCAGCGGCAGCAACGCCCGGTGGTCCGCACCCATCACCAGTCGCAACGCGTGCGGCACGACAAGTCCCACGAACGCTATCGTCCCCGTGAACGCCACCGCCGTGCCTGTGATCAGCGACGCCGTCAGCAGCAGCACGTTCCTGACCAGCCCGACGCGGACCCCGAGCGCACGGGCGTCGTCCTCGCCGACCAGCATCAGGTTCAAGTCCCGTGCGAACAGGAACGCGACGCCGACACCTACCAGCACCACAGGGAGCGCGACCCGCACATCGTCCCAGCCCGTCGAATCTAGCCCGCCAGCCAGCCAGAAGATCATCTCGCGCTGCGCCTGCTGGTCGTCGGTGAACAGGACGACCGCCGACACCGCCGCGCCCAGGAACGAGCTCACTGCCACGCCGGACAGCAGCAGGCTGGCGACCGAGAGCCGCCCGGCCGCAGCCGCTATGGAGTAGACCAGCACCAGCGCCATGGCCGCACCGGCAAAGGCCAACGCAGGGAGCGCCAACGAGTAGGACGCTGCCAGGCCCGTGGCGATCGCCACCACCGCGCCCAGCGCCCCTCCGGCAGAAACGCCGATGATCCCAGGGTCGGCCATCGGGTTGCGGAACAGCCCCTGCAGCAGCACGCCGGCCACCGCCAGCGCGGCACCGGTGCCCAGCGCCAGCGCGATCCTCGGCAGGCGGATGGTCTCTATAATCGCCTGCTCTGTGCGGGTCGCGCCGCCGTCCGATACCCCCAGCCACTCACCGAGTGCCGCCGCGGTGTGGCCCAACCCAACCTGGTAAGGCCCGACAGCCGCCGCGATGAGGATCAGCGCCATCCCCGCGCTGAGAAGCACCGCCGAGCCGACGGCCAGCTTGAAGATGAGCGGTGACTGACCAGACGCTGGCCGGGCGGCGGCGGCTGTGCGAGACGACAACAAAAAGCCCCTGACCTCGCCGTCAGGGGCAACGCATCACTCCGACTCCGTTGGCCTGGCCCAGACCGGGCCGGCACGCGGCCGGGATGAGACGCCCTCTGAGCGGAGAGCTTTCACCCATCACCTCCCGGCCGGTCTCCTGGCTCCCGGGTCATAGCTGTCGCCGCGCCTTCCCGCCCCGGCGCTCCGGGACAGTGGCTTGATGCGGGCAGCTCGCCGGTCACAGTGGCGCCACCGCAGCGGAATCACACCGCTTTCCCGTTTCAGCGGCACATGCCGCCACCGGGAGGCCTTGTCGCACCCAGTTCACGTGGTGCTGGGCCGATGTTAGGTTCGTGCGCGCGGCCTGTCAATCACCGGCCCCAGAGACACGTCGACGCACGGGATTCGCCAGCTCGACCGGCTCACGCCCGCGTCGGCGCGGCCTTCGCAGGCTCGGCTGCCACGTACACGCAGCACTGCCCGCCTTCGGTGAAGCACGACTCCCGGCGAGCCGGCTGCCCCAGGACCCCGGAGATCAAGCTGGCATCAAACGCGCAGACACTCTGGTCAGTGCGCGCCACGGCCCGGAATGGGCAGTTCGTCAGCTTGACCTGGACGCCCGCGTCAGACCTGGTAACCACCGGCGCGAAGCCTCGCTGAGTCAACGCTGAGGCGAGAGCGCCGGCAGGGTCGTGAACCGCTTTTGCCGCATAGGCGGCGCCAGCGTTGCGGCCCAGGCCTTCGAACGCCTCGCGGAGCAGGTCACGCCCGCTCTTGCCGTCCAGCTCACCCGCTGGCACTGACCCGATCTCCCTCAGCAGGTCAGAGAGCAGGTCATCGTAGCCCTTGGGCATCACCTCGTGGCCGCGCTCAGTCAGCGAGAACGAGTACTCGGGCCGGCCGGTGGGCTTGCGGACCTCGACATACCCGACCAGTCCGTCCCGCTGGAGGATGTCCAGGTGCCTGCGGACCGTCGCCGCCGCAAGTCCCATCTGCCGTGCGAGGCCCTCCACATTGGCGGCGCCGCCCTGCTGGATGATCTGGAGGATGCGTTCCCGTGATCGTTCCATGCGTATCAAAACCAGACGCCGGGCCCGCCGAGCGCGACTGCGACTGCCGTTTCGGGACCAGTATTCGTGGGGAATCGAGCCATTTGGCCGGACGGGGTCAAATATAGGAGCGCAGCGACTAGAACGTCAACCCTGCATTTCTTTGCTTTCAGTGCTTCTTGTGCATATAAGTTGACCTCGCATCTGGGCAACAGGTAGAATTGAGTTTCGGGCGTATGCCGGCGGGGTTCCCGTCCAGCCTGGCCCGGGGAATGGCGGCTGAATCATGAGAACGACCACCAGGGGCAAGAAGCCCGTCCCCGCAGCAGCCCCGGACGCGACCAAGACTGAGTGCACCCATCACTGGGTCATTGAGCCGCCGAACGGCGCTGTCAGCGCAGGCAAGTGCCGCCGCTGCGGTGAGCGCCGCGAGTTCCGGAACTCTTACGAGTACTCGTCCTGGTACGGGTCGAAGAGTTCCGACAAGCCAGGCGCTGCCAAGCCGGCCGCCCCGAAGCCGGGCGCCTAGCCCCGCCGACGGTCTTTTCCGTCCGGCCCCCACACAGACTTCCTTAGCTTTCCGACGCGCGCCGGACCGGACGCTGCCGTGCCACGCGAACCGCGTCGCGGGACCGTCCGGTCTCAGCTTGGGCGCGGCCGGCTGCTACCTGAATAGGTCCATCCCCTCTGGCCTCAGCAAGCCATGGGCGCCAGCGTCCGAGTGCTCGTATACCACGCCCCTGATGATGGCCACAGGCGTGCCGCGGACTTCCCCCATGACAAGCTGCGCCGCCGAGGCCAGCTCATCTGCGAGCGAGACGACGGTGGCGCGCAGGACGCGGCCGTGGTCGTCCTTCTCCCCACGCTGGTCGTGCAGCGGGCTGATACCCGACACCCCGAGCGCGACGTTGATGCTCCCTTCACGCCAGGGCCGGTTGAAAGAGTCAGACACGATCACCGCGACCGGGCCACCCGCGGCGGCCTCCAGCCCGGCCCTGATCCGTCTTGCCGACCCGTCGGGGTCCTCTGGCAGCAGCGTCACGCTGTCGCCGCCAGGCACGTTTGAGGCGTCCACCCCTGCATTGGCGCACACGAACCCCAGGTGGGTCTCGACGATGAGCACGCCTTTGACCGCCCTGACGACACGCCGGGTCTGGCTCAGAATGACTTCTACCAGCCTGGGCTCCTTCTCGCAGACCGCCGACAGCCGCACCGCCTCCTCGCCCGGCGTTACGTCTGAGAGGCGGACAGTCCGCCCCTCGGCCTTCGACACCACTTTCTGCGCCACGACGATGATGTCCCCAGCGCGCACCGGTGTCGCCGCCGAGCGCGCCGCGGAGACGATCAGCGCAGCCAGCGGGTCGCCTGCGCGCACCTCTGGGATGCCCGGCACGCCTATGACTTCCACCCGCCCACCTGCCATGTCAGGCGCCGCCCCGCCGCGTGATCCCGGCGACGCGGAAAAGCTCGTCTGCCGGGACCAGACTGAAGCTGGGTGAGTAGAACCTGTTGTCGTGGGTCAAGTAGACGGCGCTCCGGCCCTCGTTCCAGGCCGCAATCGCGATGACGCGGTCCAGCGATGTCGCCGGCATATTGTCAGGCATCTGCCCCGGGGAGTACCGGCGGAGGTCATCCCAGTACCAGTCGTACTGGAGCAGCGCGGGTGAGATCACGAGGACGCCTTTTTCCGGCTCTGCGACGAACGCCTGGTACCAGAGCGCGAACACCTGTGCGCGTGCGGTGCCGTCGCCGTCGCCGAAGATTACCGCCCCCGGCTCGACCAGCGACAGCGCGTCGCGGGCGTAGTCGCGCGCTTCGGTGTCGCCACGCAGCCCAACGTCCTGGTAGTTGAGCGGCAGCAGGTACGCCGGCCCTGTGAGCACAGCAAACACCAGCACCCCCGGCAAGACCCAGGCGCGGCGTCGTGTGAGCCACGCCACGCGTCCCGACCCGGCGATCTCATGCACAGTCGACGCGAGCGACGCCAGCCCGGCCGCCATCCAGAGCGCGAAGACCATGAACACAGGGATGAGATAGACGTAAGAGTCGGCGGGCGCATATCCGACCGCGTACGCCGCCACGAGCAGCGCCGCGGCCAATCCTCCGATGGCGAAGCCACGGCTGCGGCTCCACAGCGTGGCCAGCCCGGCGACGCCAAGCACCAGGCCGACGATGCCGTACTGCCGCAGCAGAAAGTCGAGCACTTTCACAACACGGCTGAGGACGTGCGGCCCCTCGACACCAAACGCGTAGCGCTGGTAGATCGAGCCGCTGATCATCCACCGGAAGCCGTCGAGCGTGTGCGGGTGGCCCCAGTTGTGCACGGGCAACCGTCCCGACGCGATGGGCGCGTAGGCGTACACAGCCAGGCCAGCCAGCAACGCCGCCGCTGGCCGCCACAACGCCACTCCCTTCAAGGAGCGCCGCCCGACCGCCGGCATGTATACCCACACCGCCAACGGCGCCGCAACGAGCCCGAGCGTGACGTGGTTCCCAAGCCCCAGCCCCAGGAGCAGCCCGGCCGCCGTGAGCCACCCGGTGGCAGGCCGCCCGCGGTCAAGCGCGTCCCGGCCCCTCAAGGCCAGCCACAACAGCGTCGCGGCGAAGAGCGCATTGAGCGCGTAGACCTCGGTGATGACCGCCTGCGACCAGAACACGCCGGACACCGCGAACGCCAGCGCAGCGAACAGCGCGAACACGTACGGCGCGCGCCGTCCGACAGACACGGCCTCGGGCAGCCTTACGACGGTCTCCAGCGCTGCCAGGAACACGAACGGGACCGCAGCCGCCGCGCAAGACGCTGAAAACAGGTTGCCCCGGTAGGCTTCCTCGCCGAATGGGACCAGCCAGGAGAACAGTCGCAGGCCGAGCACGTACGCCGGGTAGCCAGTCGGGTGCGGGACCCCCCAGGTAAACGCCGCGGTCAGGAAGTCGCCGCCGTCGCCGCC
>CAYWBD010000445.1:0-7059 GCA_964456315.1 uncultured Thermoflexus sp. | reverse complement strand
AGCCTGGAGACCGGTCAGGAAGAAGGCCATCCCTGCCGAGTGGGACATCTGGGCAAGCGCGTACCCGCCGCCCGCTCTTTTCGGGTCTGCCCAGGTGTCCGCGCCCGGCTGGAACATGTCGCCGGTGGCCGTCGCAGTCGGGTTCAGGAACGGCTTGCCCTCCAGCAGCGTGCGGATCGGCGATGCCATGTGGCAGAGGACAAACTCGATCTTGCCGACTGCGCCGGCGTCGAGGCGGCGCTTGGCCTCCTGGATGAACGGCTTGTAGTGCCAGCCGTACGGCACGACGATGTGGACGCCCTGTTTCCTGGCCTCTGCGACTAGCTCCCGGGCGTCCGCCGCGCTGGTGGCGAACGGTTTTTCGACCATGACGTGCAGGCCGCGCTTGATGGCGGCGAGCGCGTGCTCGTGGTGGAGCGTGTGCGGCGACGAGACGACGACGGCGTCCAGTTCTTGATTGAGGAGCTTGCGGTAGTCCTCGGTCGCGTGCCTGAACCCGAAGCGCTCCTTGACCTGCTGCAGCTCATCTGCCCCAAGTCTGCAGACCGCGGTCATCTCGACATCGTCCCGCGCCGATAGGACGGGCATGTGGTTCGAGGTCGCCCACCACCCTGCGCCTATGAACCCGAGACGGGCTTTTTTCGTTTGTTTGATCATTCCCGGTACTCCGCGATCAGGTTTTCAATGGAAACGACTCAATCGGTGTCCATTTGCCCCGGTATGGCGGGCCGACGTGACCCATGAGCCAGACATCACGCACGGGGTAGCCGCCCCCGAGGTCGGTCGTCGCCGCGAGTTGCTTGCCAAGCTGCTTCAGTTCAGGCAGCGGTTCGGAGAAGACGGTCACGTGTGGGTGATACTCGTCTCCCAGCTCGTTGCCATAGGCGTTCGTGGTAACGGGAGCAAGGGCGCCGTACATGGCATCGTGGCACGCGACAAGCAATGTGGTCTTTCGGATAGGCACCCCTGCCCAGCCCATGCCGGTGTCGTAGTTTTTCCCCAGGACGATTCCGGGCTCGAACTCAACTGAGAACCCGATCGTTCTCGACGCCACGTCCCGTACGAGGACTTTGATCTGATCCAGCGACGGGATTTCACAGAACGTCCCCTTTACGGTGACATGAGCTGGCATCATCGACCGCTGGGCGCGAACTGCGTCTCGGACTTCTTGAACTCGCGCCTGCTGCTCCGGCGTGGCAAACACAACCACCGAGTACACGGAATAACCGAACTCATCGTTCGGGCGGTTGTATGGGCTGACGATGCGCGGCTCCGGAGCGTTCATCGCCTATTTCTCTGCCTCAGGACTTCTGCCCCGCTCGCGCTGCACTTCCGACTCCCGTGCACTGTCCTCGAAGCTCTTGAAGAGGTCCAGCGCGTCGTTGAGCGGGTCGATCTTCGGCTTGCCGCGCTGGCTCTTGGGCTTGTTCTTTTTCCTGACCTGAGGCGGCACGTTGCGGCGCGCTACGCAGTCGGCGCAGGTGCACGTCGACGGGTGGGACTTGCCGGCCCAGTTGTGTCGCTCTCTCATCTATCGCTCCACGGAAACAAAGATTACGCAGATTTCACAGATTAGAAAAACGACCGACGGGGACTGAGATCAGACGTCCCCCTCACCCGAGCCCTCTCCCGGCGGGAGAGGGGCATTCGAGGAAGTTGCTCGGTCAGACAGTCAACCTGTGCGATCTGCGAAATCTGTGGTTCCCAAGTCACATTGTCCTCTGCACGAATGGCCGCTCTGACTTCAGCCTGGCCTGCACGCCGGCGGGCGTTTCCGGGACTGGTGGCCACTCATCCGGGGGCACGTGTGACAGGCGCAGGAGCAGGCGGGCCAGGAAGCCGACGTACTCCTTCAATTCCCGCACGTTGATCTTGTCTGCGGTGTCGCCTGGTTCGTGGTGGTAGTCAGAGTCGGCGTGCTTGCCTACGAATCTCCACCGCCACAGGAACCCGGAGTCGATCGCCGCCAGCGCGAACGGGAAGTGATCAGACCACGGGTCCAGGTACTCGAGCACGTGGCACTTGAGCCCTTCCCCGAGACCGTCGAGGTGGCGCTGGATGAAGTCCCGCGAGTCCGGGAAGTTCAGCACGACACCCTTGACGTTCCCAGTCGACAGCTCGTCCAAGTTTAGAGCAAAGCGTGGAGGCGTCTCGAGGCCGGTACGCCCTTCGACAGGCTCAGGGTGACCGGCACGCGCCGCGACAAGCCCGGGGCGACCAGCACGCCCTTCGACAGGCTCAGGGTGCCCGGCACGCGGCGCGGCTGACCCGTGGCTGGCCGGCCAGTCGAACTGCGGCCCGGCGTAATGCTTGCGGACATACTCGGCGGACCCTTGCAGCTTCTGCTCCTCTCCGCTCCAGGTGCAGAACCGGAGGTTCCGGCGAGGCCGGACGCCGGTGGCCTTCGACAGCGCCGCGAGCACGCGGGCTGTTTCCAGCACGGCGATGATCCCCGAGGCGTTGTCGTTCCCGCCTGGCGAGCCGTGGACGGTATCGTGGTGGCCTGCGAGCAGGATGTGCTCGTCGGGCCAAGTGGAGCCTGTTAACTGGGCGTGAGTGTTATAGGCAGGGGCGTCGAAGAATCTGCTCTCGACCGTCAGGGACAGGGTTGCGCCCTGCGCTGCGAGCCGCCTCAGGAGCGCGCCGTCCTCCCTCGGCGTCGCGACTGTGGGGAGCGGGTGCTCGTCCAGGCCGGGGTCGCGCCAGTCCGACGCGCTGTGGTACTCCACGCGGCCGCCAGATTTGCGGTCTACGCAGATGCAGGCCACGGCGCCGGCGTGGGCGAGCAGCTTCAGGCGGTCCGGAAGACTGACCACAGGGCTGAATGGCTCGTTGGCAAGCGATATGACGGCGACTGCGCCGTGCAGCGGCTGCGACTCCCGAAGCCCGGCTCCGGCGGGACGCACCCGCCTCACAGCCTCGCTGATCTCACGTGCACCGCCGGACCCGACGTCAACCAGCAGCCCTGTGACGTTCATGGGCGGCGTGCGGTTGAACGGCAGGACCTTGATGGACGACCCTCCGCCCGGGACCAGCGCCTCTGCCCTGCCGTGCTCCCAGGTGTGAATGGTGAACTGTTCGACGCGGGGGTCGGCGAGGCCGTTGGCGTCCATCTGAGCACGGATGTACGCGGCCGCTCGCCGGTCGCCGTCGGAGCCTCCCCACCGCGGGCCGATGCGGTCGCAGAGCTCGGCAGAGTGCCGCCCGATCTGGGAACCGGCCCAAGCCTCGCCGATCACCCAGCGGTCTATATCGCGCCAGTCGAGTGCCATAGGGATTGTCGCCTCCCGGAAGGTTGGTCAGGCGACATGTTGCGGGCGCAAAGCCGACCTGGCAACTGGGCTGCTGATCGGGTCGCACTTCCGCCGGCAGGCGTGCCGGAGAGTAGACAGAGCCGGAGCGGGCCGATCGAGGGTCCGATAGACAGGTGCGGCCGGCCGGTGATAAACGGACGCAGGCGGGCACCGGCCGTTCAAATCCCGGCAAACGGGCGGCGGCCGCGTGGCGCGCGGATGTCCGTCCGAGCGTTGCGGCCGCCGGCAGAGGGTCCAGGGGCTACCTGGGGCAAGATGTCAGGAGGCGACGGCCGCGGTCTGCGTGCGGAACCCGGCGGGAAGACCGGCGGAAGGCGCGCTGCGGGTGGCGCCAGCGGCGCCAGTGGCCCGGCGACCGGCGAGCTTGCGCAGCGCGTCACCGGAGCGCTGGAAGCCGCAATTGAGGCAGGCGAGGTAGGGGCCGTGCATGTCTGACGAGAGCTCGACGGTCCCTGTCTGGCAGCGTGGGCATGACCTGAAGTAGAGCATTGCGGCGTCCTGATAAATGGGGCGAAACCCAGGGCAGCGGGCCGACTGGTGAGTTGACCATATCCCAGTCACGCTGCCGCCTACCAAGCGGTTTTGCGGTCAGTTCTGCAGGGTTTTCTAGGTCACCGTTTTAGCGATGAATGCTGGCCATCACGGCCTCCCTCGCTTCCCGAATAGCAGCACGAGCCGCAGCGGCCCGCTGCCCGTGTTCGATAGCCCGTGGGCAACGCCAGCAGGCACCAGGAACGCATCGCCGGGCCTGACGGGCAGCCGTTGCCCCTCGATGCTGATCACGCCTTCCCCCGACAAGAAGTAGTAGGTTTCCTCGTAGTCGTCATCGCCGCTGTGGGTGTGGTCCCCTTCCGAGGCGCCCGGCGGCAGCTCCCAGACGGCGAACCGGACGCCGAGGGTGGCCTGGCCCTTGAAGAACTCCTTCTCCAGGAGCTTGCCGGTCCCGGCGTAGTAGGCATCGACTTCCCGCACGCCACTCCGGTCGGAGTCTTTCCAGTAGTTCGGCACGTCTTGCCTCCGTCCGGCAGATAAGCCAGTTATTCACAGCTACCCCGGGATGCTGCGCCTCCCCAGTCCGCTGGGGAAGAACGCCTTGCAAGCGACCGCTGGGCCGTCAGACGGTTGGCGTGGGCGCGCAATCAACTGGCAACCCTTTTCCGCAACCGGGGGAACGGGGGATCTGGGATATTCAACGCCGCGCATCAGCACCGCGCGCCGGCCGCGCGCCATACCCTGCCGTGCAAACCGACCCGACTCGGGCGGCGCCCCTCGCGGGCCCCGGCGCAGCGCGCAGAGGAGTCCGAGAATGCCCAGCCTCTACATCCTTGGCGCCGGCACGCCGACGCCGACGCCGACGCGTTTTGGGTCGTCGTTCGTGCTGGACATCGAGGGCGACCTGACGATGTTCGACTGCGGGCCGGCGGCGACACACAAGCTCGTCAAGGCCGGGCTGTGGCCGACGGCAGTGGACTACCTGTTTTTCACGCACCACCACTTTGACCACGACATCGACTACCCGTGCTTCTTACTCTGCCGGTGGGACCAGTCCATTGGCAAGGAGCAGCAGTTGCAGGTGTTCGGGCCGACGCTGACGGAGCGGATCACCGAAGGCATCATCGGCCCTGATGGCGTCTTCTCGCACGACTGGAAAGCGCGGGTGTACTCGCCGCTGTCCCAGCAGGTCTACGTCAACCGAGGCGGCAAGCTGCCCCGCAAGCCGCCGAAGGTCGCGGCGCGGGACGTTGGCCCGGGCCGGGTGTTCACCGCAGACAAGTGGGAGGTGACCGCGGCGCCCGCGGAGCACGTTCAGCCTTACCTCGACTCCCTGGCGTACCGGGTGGACGTGAAGGGAGGAAAGTCGTTCGTGTTCACCGGCGACACTCAGCCGTGCGAGCCGGTTATCGACCTCGCCCGCGGCGCCGACGTGATGATGTGCATGTGCTGGAACGACCAGGACGCCATGGAGGCGGACAACGAGTCCCGCGGCCAGTGTGGGACCCGGGGGGCGGCGCGCATGGCCCGCGACGCCGGTGTCAGGAAGCTGGTGCTTGTCCACATGGGGCCGAACGTGTCGTCGCACGGCCCGCTGGAGAAGGGCCTGGGCGACATCCGCGAGATCTACGGCGGCGAGGTTATCTACGCCGAGGAGCTGATGAAGCTGGGGCTCTAGTGTGCCGTCTCCGAAATGGAGCTCCTAATTGACCCCTCACCCTGACCCTCTCCCGCAAGGGGAGAGGGGATGAAGGATTGGGCTCAGGACTTCGGAGACGGGGCGAGAGCCAGGCGCGCGAAGGGCGCGGTCCCGATCCCAGGCCGCCGCACACCGCCGGCTTGGGCCGCGGCGCCACGCACGGGCGGAAAGGACTCCTGAGTGGACGTCTGGCTCACCGTGATCATCGCCGCCGCGGCCTACCTGGGCGGAGGGGTCCCCTCTGCGTACGTTGTTGCGCGAGCGAGTCGCGGGATAGACATCCGAGCAGTCGGCTCGGGAAACGTTGGCACGACGAATGTCGTCCGGCAGGTCGGCTGGCGGCAGGGGCTCGTCGTGCTGGCAGCCGACACCGGTAAGGGCGCCCTCGCGGCAGGTGTCGCGACCTGGGCCGGGCTGCCCGACTGGGGTGTGTACGCGGCGGCGATGGCCGCGCTCATGGGGCACAACTTCTCTCCCTACCTGCGGCTGTACGGGGGTAAGGGCGTTGCAGTTGCCCTGGGCGTCGTGCTGGTGGTCGTCCCGGTACTCACGCTGGCCGTCGCAATGCCAGCGGGCGTCGCCGTGCTCGCCATGACCCGGAACGTTGTCCTGGCGTTCGCGGTTGGCGCCGTCGCGCTCGGGGTTGCGCTGGGAGTCACGGGCGCGGACCTGGCCGAGTGGGCTCTGGCTGTGTCGCTCGTCGGGGCGGTAACCGTGACCGCCTATGCCAGGGACCGCAAGGCCTGGGAGAAGAACGCGGTCGCACTTATGCGGCGCGCACGGCCCGGACGGGGGCCCGGAGCCTAGACCTTCGCCATCTCCCGTTTCATCTGGGCCAGGCCCATGGGACCGAGCTGGAGCGCGGTGTTGTGCCAGGTCTTGAGGTTGAACCTGGCGCCAGCCCTCTTCTTCGAGGCGGCCCGGGCTGACAGCCACTCCCGCTCCCCTACCTTGTACGAGATGGCCTGTCCAGGGATGCCAAGGTAGCGGTCGATCTCGCTCCTGACGAAATCCTCCGGGTAGTGGACGTAGGTCTTCATCATCTCGAAGCCGAGTTCAGGCGACCAGGTCTCACCGGGGTGGAAGTCTGAGGCCGCCGGGATTCTCAGCCCCAGGTGCATGCCAATGTCGATGATCACACGCACCGACCGGAGTGCCTGGGCGTCGAGCATCCCCAGGTAGTAGTCCGGGTTCTTCAGGTACCCGAGCTCTCCCATCAGGCGCTCCGCGTACAGCGCCCAGCCCTCGGCGTATGCGGAGGTGCCGGCCACCATGCGCTGGTAGCGGGAGAGCTCCTTGCTCATGTGTTTTTGACCGGCGATCTGGAAATGGTGACCGGGAGTGCCCTCGTGATAGGCAATCGAGACCTCGCGCCAGACAGGAAACCGGGTCTTGTCACCGGTCGGGTACCAGGTGCGGCCGGGGCGTGAGAAGTCTTCCGAAGGCCCGGTGTAGTACATGGCGAGCGCGCCGCCGGGGGGTGCGATGAGCGCCTCGATTTTCTTCACGGGGCCGGGGATGTCGAAGTGCGTCCCGTCGAGCTCAGCGATGGTG
>CAYWBD010000444.1:0-2682 GCA_964456315.1 uncultured Thermoflexus sp. | reverse complement strand
GCGTCCGCGGCGTCGACGCTAAGCTCAGACAGGGCGGCCTCGAAGACCGCGGGGTGGGGCTTACCCTGGCCGACGCTGCCCGAGACCGCGACTGTCCTGAAGAAGCGGTCGAGCCCGCCGCGGCGCAGCTTCTCGACCTGGGGACCAGCGAGGCCGTTGGTCACGATGGCCACTTTGTAGCGCGCCGCCACGGCTTCCACGCAGCGAGTTGCGTCTGGGTAGGCTGCGACGCGGGCGCGCATTTCCTCGGGGAATGCGGCTGCCATGCGCTGAGCCATTGGGTCGTCCTGGATGCCCACGCCCGCCAGGGCCGCCTGCCAGACTGCTAAGCGGAACGCAGGGGTTTCCGCGGCGAGGGCCGCCAGCTCAGGGGTGTCCCCGTCGGCGTCGCCCCAGAGGATGTCCCGGCCCCCGATGCCGATGCGTGTGAGGAACGGCCGCGATTGGAGCGCGTTGCACAGCCTGTCGGAAGCTGCATATTGGGCGACGACAATGCCCGCGGCGTGCGTATTGTGTCTCAGCGCAGCGGGCAGGCACGTTGCCAGGTAGGCCTCCTCGAAGGGGCGCTCGTGCATGGTGAGCGTCTCGTCGAGGTCAAAGAGCACTGCTTTCAGGGACATTGGGAAACCTGGGCCGGTGAGAGCGTTCGACCCTCACCCTAGCCCTCTCCCTCCCAGGGAGAGGGGAAAAAAGCTACGGGGCATCCAGAAGTTCCGCCATTGAGCTCAGACCGAGATCCCGAAACAAGTTCAGGATGAAATATTTAGGACGGCCTCTACGGGACCGGCGCCTCGGCGGGAATTAGCTTTTCGCGCTTGAGCTCTGCCCAGAGTTGGGCTGGGACTTTCGCTGACACCGCGGCGAAGTTCTGCTCTAGCTCGGCGACTGTTTGCGCTCCAGGGACGGCAGTGGCGATAGCCGGGTGAGCGAGGACGAACTGGAGCGCCGCAGCCTTTAGGTCTACCTTGTGGCGGTCGCATACGACTTTGAGTTTCTTCGCGCGTTCGACGAGGTCTGCCGGCGCGGGGGCGTAGTTGAACGAGACCGGCTGGCTGAGGTCGCGGGCCAGGATGCCTGAGTTATAGGGGCCGCCGACCACGATCTTGACGCCCTTCTGCACGCAGAGTGGCAGGAACTCGGGCAACGCCTGGTGGTCCAGAAGCGTGTAGCGGCCAGCGAGCAGCACCACGTCCAGGTCAAACCGCCGGATAAAGCGGGCGGGCATTTCCCAGATGTTCATGCCGCAGCCGATCGCTTTGACGATGCCCTGCTCTCGCAGTTCGATCATGGCCGGGAACGCGGTCTTGTTCGCCTGGTCTTCGAGGCTTTCCACGTCCGGGTCGTGCAAGAGCAAGATTTCTATTTTGTCCAGCTTGAGGCGCTTGAGGCTCTCTTCGACCGACCGCCGGATGCCATCACGAGACAGGTCGAACCTGGCATCCAGCTCCGGCAGGCCATCGGGGCCCGAAGCGGCCGACTTGCGCGCGTCTTTCAGGTCCAGGACTCGGCCGCACTTGGTGGAGATGACGAACGTGTTGCGGGGCATGCCGCCCAGCGCCGCGCCGAAGCGCGCCTCACTGCGGCCTTCGCCGTAGAGGGGTGCGGTGTCGAAGTAGCGGACGCCGAGGTCGTAGGCACGCTTGATGATCTTGACCGCTTCATCGCGGGCAGCCCCGCCGTAGAGGCCACCGGCGAGAGTCATGCCGCTCAGCGGCGCGCCGCCTAGTCCGAGCCGCGTGACTTCGACGCCCGTCGCGCCGATCTTGACTTTGTCTGTGGGTTTCATGGTTGCGCCTCACCCCCGGCCGAGCCCGGGCAAATGGTGGCCCTTTCACGCGTCAGGTTATGGGACCAGTTATCAACCAGAAATGCGGCGATTGAACTCCGCCCGAGGTCCTGAAACAAGTTCAGGATGAAATACTTGATATGGCTTCTGGTCAGGACGATGTCGCGGCACAGCAGTCCGAGCGGCTAGGCCTTCTTTCGCCGAGCGCTCCGCACTGGCTTCGAGCCGATGCTGGCGACAGTGGCGTCCCCCACTGCGCCGGTCTTCGAACGGCCACCCAGGTCCGGAGTCAGCACCTCGCCGTCGCGGAGCACCTGCCGCACCGCGGCTTCGACCTCATCGCCGGCTTTCTGCTCGCCGAGGTGCCGGAGCATCATCGCGCCGGTGAGGACCTGCGCCAGCGGGTTTGCGATGCCCTTGCCCGCGATGTCAGGGGCAGACCCGTGCGTGGGCTCGAACATCGAGGGGTTGATCTTCTCCGGGTTCACGTTGGCGCTCTGGGCAAGGCCAATGCTCCCGGTGATGATTGCGCCGATGTCCGTCAGGATGTCACCGAACAGGTTTGACGCCACCACGACATCGAACTGTTCCGGCTTCCTGATGAACTCCATGCAGGCGCGGTCGATCAGGTAGGAGTCTGTTTTGATGTCGGGGAACTGGGCGGCCACATACTGGAACGTCCGGTCCCAGAGCACCATGCCGTAGCCCATGGCGTTAGACTTTGTGATGGAGCAGACGCGCAGTTTTTTCTGACGCCGCCGGGCGAGCTGGAAGGCGTAGCGGATGACGCGCTCGCAGCCGCGGCGGGTGAACACGGCGGTCTGGACAGCCACTTCTTCGGGCGTGTCGCGGTACTGGAAGCCGCCGACGTTGGCGTACTCGCCTTCGGTGTTCTC
>CAYWBD010000443.1:0-7020 GCA_964456315.1 uncultured Thermoflexus sp. | reverse complement strand
CGGCGACCGCGTAGCCGCCGTCGGAAGCCACCGCGTAGCCAGAAGGCGTGACCTTGTCGACGAGCACCTCGTCGGGCGCAAGCTCGAACTCGCCGAGCTTGACCGGCAGGCCGCGCCCAGCGGCTGCGGCCACTGCCACGGGATCCGCAGCGGCGAGCGCCTGCCGGATGCGCCCAAGGTCCTTCCCGTACTTCGGCCCGAGCTTCGGCAGGTTGGGCTTGATGTTGAACGAGAGTAGCGGCCGCGACGCGTCAGCGCCACGGACCGCCTTTACGTTTAGCTCATCGAGCAGCTGCGGCTCGATGACGGGCAGGTAGTCGTACTCCCCGGGCTCCCGCAGCTCCACGACCAGCTCCTTCAGCGGCTGGCGAACCTTGATGCGGGCCGAGGCGCGGGCCGACCTGCCCAGGCTGGCCAGCCTGATCGCCAGGCCGGTACGGGCGGAGAGGCCGTCGTCAATGAGCGCGGCGTCCGGCGTGGGCCAGTCTGTGAGGTGGACGCTGTCCGGCGCGCCCGGGACCTTGCCGGCGACGAGGTTTTGGTACATCTCCTCGGTGACGAACGGGATGAAGGGCGCGAGCAGTCGGCAGAGCGTGGTGAGGCACTCGTACAGGGTGGCGTAGGCGGCGGACTTGTCGGCGTCGCCCTCAGACTTCCAGAAGCGGCGTCGGGAGCGGCGGACGTACCAGTTGGAGAGGTTGTCCACGAACCGCTCCAACTCAAGCGCGGCGGCCTCGGGGCGCCAGTCTTCGAGGTGGCGCGTGACGGCGCCGGTGAGGCGGTGCAGCTCAGACAGGACCCAGCGGTCGAGTTCGGTCAGCGCCTCCGTAGGGGCACGATGCATCGTGCCCCTACCATCAGGTCGCCAGCCGTCCAGGTTGGCGTAGGTGACGAAGAACGAGTAGACGTTCCAGAGGGGGATGATGAACTGGCGGCGGACCTCGTCGCCCGTTGCATAGCCGAAGTTGATGTTCAGGGCAGGTGTGTGCCGGGCGAACTGCCAGCGCATCACGTCCACGCCCATCTTCTTGGCGCCGTCGTCGAACCAGATGGCGTTGCCCTTGGACTTGTGCATCTCCTCGCCCTTTTCGTCGAACATCAAGGCGTATGTGAAGCAGGCGCGGAAGGGCTCGCGGTTTTCGAGCACGGCGCTCATGGCGAGCATGGAGTAGAACCAGTTCCTGAACTGGCCGGGGAAGCTCTCTGAGATCCAGTCCGCCGGGTACCACTGCTTCCAGTGGGCCGGGTCGTGGCGGTACTTGAGCGTTGAGAACGGGACAATGCCGGCGTCGAGCCAGGGGTTGCCCACGTCCTTGATGCGGGACACCTTCGACCCGCAGCCCGCGCAGGCGATCTTGACGGCGTCCAGCCAGGGCCGGTGTGGCGAGTGGCCCTCGAACTCTGCGTACCCTTCGACGGCGCGGGCTTTCAGGTCGTGCTCGGAACCGATGACCTCCACGCGCCCGCACTTCTCGCACTTCCAGATGGGGAGAGCCAGGCCCCAGTAGCGCTTTTTCGAGATCATCCAGTCGTGCATGTTGCGGAGCCAGTCCAGCTCCCGCTCCAGGCCGAAGGCGGGCACCCACTTGATCTTCTGCGTGACCTCGATCATCTGCTGGCGCAGAGTGGTGGCGCGACCGCCCGCAGCGGCTGCCGCGGTAACGCCCGTTCGCCCTGAGCCTGTCGAAGGGCGGACAGGCCCCCGCTCGCCCCGAGCTTGTCGAGGGGCCCCGTCCGAAGGCGTGAGCCATCGTCCATCCGCGCCGATGTGGCCGGGGCCGTCCATGTTGATGAACCACTCGGAGACCAGCCTGAACACCAGCTCTGTGTTGCAGCGCCAGCAAACCGGGTAGCGGTGCGTGACCTTCTCGGTCTTGTAGAAAACACCCTTCTGGCGGAGGCTGTCCAGGATGAGGTCATTTACCAGCGCGACGGGCTTGCCTGAGAGCGGGCCGAAGATTGGCGCTCCGCCAGCGGGGCCGGGTATGGTCAGGTACACGCCGGAGTCGTCCAGCGGCGCGATGACGGGGAGGCCGTTCTCCTTGCCGAGCTGGAAGTCTTCCGCGCCCGCGCCCGGCGCGATGTGGACGATGCCTGTGCCCTCTTCCTCGCCGACCTCGTCCCAGGCGATGACGCGGTGGGCGACGCGGGCTTCGGCAGCCGCGGGTAGCTCGTCGAACGGGCCGCGGTAGCGCCAGCCGAGAAGGTCACGGCCCTTGCGCTGCTCGATGACCTCATACTCGCCCTTGAGCACGGCCTTTGCGCGCTTCTCGCCGATCCAGAGGAACTCACCGGTCCCTGAGGCGCTCGAAGGGCCGGGGACCGTCTTCACCTTGACGTAGGTGTGCTCGGGGTTGATCGCCGCGGCGACATTGGCCGGCAGCGTCCAGGGCGTGGTCGTCCAGACGAGCAGAGATTCGCCGGGGGCGATGGCTTCTCCCTCACCCTCACCCTCTCCCGCTGGGAGAGGGTCAGGGTGAGGGGTCTTCGAGACCAGCGGCAGCTTCACGTACACGCTGGTGTGGGTGAGCTCCTTGTAGCCCTCGGTGACGATCTCGTGCTGTGACAGGCCGGTGCCGCAGCGCGGGCACCAGGGCATGACGTCTGTCCCCTCGTACAGCCAGCCGCGCCCGTGGCACACCTTCAGGAAGTGCCAGATGCTGTAGTTGTTCTCGTCCGAGATCGTGTGGTACGAGCCGTCCCAGGCCTGGCCGCTCCGCTCCTGCTCCTCCGTGTGGAAGGGAGGGTCCCAGTCCATGAAGTAGCCGAGTCGCTTGGACTGCTCGGTCATGATGGCGGCGTACTTGCGCACACTGTCCTTGCACTCATCGACGAAGCGGCCAATGCCGTAGGTCTCGATGTCGCGCTTGGAGGCGAAGCCCTTCTCTTTTTCGACGTTGACCTCGACCCACAGGCCCTGGCCGTCGAAGCCGTTCTGGAAGCGCTGCTGGTAGCCCTGCATGTTCCGCCACCGCAAGAAGAGGTCCTTGTACGTGCGGCCCCAGGCGTGGTGGACGCCCATGGGGTTGTTGGCGGTGATGGGGCCGTCTACGAACGAGTAGCGTTTTGGCGAGGCATCGTTGCGGCGCAGGTACTTTTCGACGATGCCCGAGTCGTACCACCACTTCAGGGTCCGCTCTTCAGCGGCGACGAAGTCGGTTTTGGGGGACACGGGGGCGAACACGCCCTGGGGCTTCGATGAGATGGTCATTCCGGTGCCGCCTTCCGCATGATTGGCCGCCGTTGATCTGAGTCCTTGCCTGCTCGCCATCCGCCCCGGCCCGTTCGCCCTGACCCTGTCGAAGGGCCTCGGTCGCGGCTTGCCTTCGACCCTCACCCTGGCCCTCTCCCTCCCAGGTAGAGGGAGCTCTGCTCCGGTCGTGGCAAAAACACAAAGCCCGTCCCAATTCAAGGACGGGCTAGTAATGCCCGCGGTGCCACCCTGGTTCCCCTGTCATTCTGAGCGAAGGTCCGGAGGGCCGTAGCGAAGAATCTAGCTCAGACAACGACGCGCCTTGTTTCGGCCTGGTTGTCCGGACGACGACGCGTTTAGGTTGGAGCTAGATTCTTCGGGCCTCCGGCCCTCAGAATGACACGGGCGCTCATCTCAGGGACGTACGTCCCTACGCCCGTTGTAACGTCGGGCGGGCACGGTCAGGCTTACTGGTCTCGTCGCGCTCGGGCGTATGCGATACGCCCCTACCATGGGTGCCCGGCGGCCCGGCGTATGCGATACGCCCTTGTGCTGGTGACCGGTCGGTAGGGGCGTATTGCATACGCCCTGGCCAGACCGATCGCCGTTCAGCCTGACAGCTCGGGAGTGATTTTCGCGCCGTCGCCTGCGCCCGCTTGCACCTTGCCGGGCTCTCTGGACCCCTCACCCCGCGCCCACCTTCGGTGGGCACCCGTCTCCCGCAAGGGGAGAGGGAGTGAGGGTTGACCCCTCCGGCCAACTCTCTCGCGAGGGAAGGGCCAAAGTGGGGACCGTGCAGGGAGGACGACGGTACTCGTCTCCGTCGCAGCTGTTATCAGATGAGGTTAGTCACGCCGACGGCCGGCGTCAACGGGCGGCACCGTTCGTCCTGAGCTTGTCGAAGGACGAACATCCCAGGGCGAGCGGGTGCAGGCGCGCCGTTGTCGCGGTAGTGTTCGCCCTTCGACAAGCTCAGGGCGAGCGGCCTGGTGGTCGAGCGCCTGGCCCTCTACTCGCTGTCCTGGCAGCAGCCGGGCTGCGATGTCGATGCCGCCGCAGCGACCTTGCCGAGCGCGGACTCGAGCACGGCAGCTTCTTCGTCGGTGATGTGGCGGGCGAAGTGTTCCTGGATGCCCCGCAAGTGGACCGCGGCGGCCCGGCGGAAGGCTCGCCGGCCGGCCGGGGTGATCTCCGCGTACAGGCCCCGCCTGTCCTCAGGACATGGCTGGCGCGTGACCAGTCCGGCGGCCTCGATGCGGTCCAGCAGGCGGGTGAGGCCGCTGAAGCTCAAGAACACGGCCCCGGCCAGCTCTTGCAGGCGCATCCTGCCCTCAAGCGCCTCCGACAGGCTTAGCAGGACGCCGTACCAGGCCAGAGGCAGGCCGCGCTCTTCTTCAAGCTCCCGCGCCAGTGTCGCGGCCAGCCCGGCGTGGGACTTCAAGAACGACCGCCAGACCGCCAGCTTGCGGGCATCGACACGGGGCGCCTTTCGCGGTGTCGTGGCTATCGTTGACATAGTCTCCGAGTCTCCCGCACGTGGACGGCCACGGGCGCAATTTTATTGTACGGACAAGTATCGCGTGCTACACTCAGCCGCGGGTCGGCCGTGCCCCCGGAAGTTCCAGCGCGGGCCGCCATCGCCCCGGATGTCTTAGCCACCGCACTATCTGGCCGTTGACGGTAACGGCCCAGAGGGAGACCGAGTTGACGACCAGCCACCTGGTAAGTGTACTTGCCATCTGCGGGAGCCTGCGGCAGGGCTCCTATAACCGAGCGCTCCTGCGCGCCGCGGTCGAAGCGAAGCCGCAGGACATGGTGGTTACGGAGTTCGACTTCCGTCCGCTGCCTTTTTACGACGGCGACGTCGAGGCGCAGGGCGACCCGTAGCCTGTCCAGAAGCTAAAGGCGGCGGTCCGGGCCGCAGACGGGGTGCTGATCGTCACGCCTGAGTACAACCACTCCATCCCAGGCCTGCTCAAGAACGCCATCGACTGGGCGGCGCGTGACCCGAAGGGCAAGGGCATCGTCAGCGCGTCCATGGCCGGCAAGCCGGTCGGCGTCATGGGGGCGGGCGGGCCAATCGGGACGGCACGTGCCCAACTGCACCTGCGGCAGGTGCTTGCGGAAACGCGCTCCAATGTGATGGTCCAGCCGACGGTGCTGGTGACCATGGCTCGTGCGAAGTTCGACGCGGGCTTCAAGCTGACCGACGAGCCGACGCGCGTGCAGCTGACCGACTTCATGAAGGCGTTCGGCGACTGGACGCGCAGGATGGCGGCGCGCTAGCGGACTTACGGAGCCTGGCGCACGAGCAGGGCCGCGCCGCCGCCAGCCCTTAGCGCGGCCTGGCGCGTGCGAGCAGGGCTGCTCCGCCCGCGACGACCGCGATGAACCCGGCCGCCAGCGCGACTGGAAAGTAGGCCGACGGGATCTCGCGCCCGCCGGGGACTTCCACGCGGTCCATGACGAACGTGCCGGTGCGCGCCAAGGACACGACGACTGTTACCACGGCTGTTGCCGCGGCAGCTGCCGCTATATGCCTAAGGTGGTTACGCATTGATGCCATTGTATTTTATGTGGCGGCCCTCGTAGCAACCCGGATCGCGCCAGGTCGCGGTACAGTAGCCGCCGTCCAGCAGGGCAGTCGCAACAGGAGCAACTATGTCGCAGACACACAAGGTCATCGCCACAACCTACTACCGCACGTTTTCGCGCCTGTACCCGGTGCTGCTGAGGGTCAAGCCGGGCGACACGGTGTCCACCAAGTGCGTGGACTCCGGCGGGCAGGATGACCAGGGCGTACACCGCTCTGAGCCGGGCAACCCGCTGACCGGGCCGTTCTTCATCGAGGGCGCCGAGCCGGGCGACGCACTGGCGGTGCACTTCGACAGGGTCCGCTGCAACCGCAACTGGGGCTACACGTCGTACCGGCTGGGGCTGGTCGCGCTAACGCCGGAGTCCATCGAGACGCTGTACTCGGACAAGTACAAGGCGGACCTCGTCCGCAAAGGCCGCGCAAACATCGTGCCGTGGGACATAGACCTGCAGAGGGGCACGGTGTGCCTGCGTGAGCCGAAGAGCAAGGCGCACAAGCTGGAGTTCCCGGCCCGGCCCATGCTGGGGTGCGTGGGCGTGGCGCCGGCAGGGGACTTTGCGCCGACGTCCGGGCCGTCTGGGGCCTGGGGCGGCAACATTGACTACAACGAGATCGCCGAGGGAGCGACGGTCCACCTGCCGGTCTACCAGCCGGGCGCTCTGTTCTACGTGGGCGACGGCCACGCGCTGCAAGCGGACGGTGAGCCGCTGGGCACGGGCATTGAGACGTCGATGGACGTGGAGTTCACGGTGTCGGTGCGGAAGAAGGCGGACCTGTCCGGGCCGCGCGTCGAGACGGCGGCGGACATCATCAGCGTGGGCAGCCAGCCAGAGTTCGCGAGCTCCCTGAACCGCGGCCTGCAGATGGCGACGACTGACATGGCTGCATGGCTGGCGAAGGACTATCACATGGAGCCGTGGGCGGCGCACCAGCTCATCGGCATGGTCGGCCGCTATGACGTGGTCACAGTGCAGGGGTCAGTCGCGCTGCGGGTGCCAAAGAAGCACCTGCCGGCGGCGGGGTAGGCGCGGAGGTCACGCTGGATCGGGCCCGGCCATGTCATTCCGAAGGCGGCCCCGGGAGGGCCGACCCTTGTCATCCTGAGCGGAGTGCGCAGCACGCAGCGAAGGATCTAGTGTCCCGACGCCGAAATGGAGCTCCTAATTGACCCCTCACCCTGACCCTCTCCCGCAAGGGGAGAGGGAATGAAGGATATGGCCTCGGACTTCGG
>CAYWBD010000442.1:0-5594 GCA_964456315.1 uncultured Thermoflexus sp. | reverse complement strand
CTGTTCGCGGTGGCGGCGCTTGTGCTGGGGGCGCTCATCGTGCCGCGTCTGATCGGACTGATCGAGCGTTTCCAGTCTGCGGAGATGCTCCTGCTGACGAGCCTGGGCATTTGCTTCGGGATCGCGCTGTTGGGCGAGAGGCTGGGGTTTTCGGCTGCCGCGGGGGCGTTCCTGGTGGGCACGGTGGTGGGGGACTCGGCTCACTCGCAGACGATCGGCCGCATGACGGCGCCTGTGCGGGACCTGTTTGGCGCCATCTTCTTCGTATCGGTGGGGATGCTGGTCAACTTCGCGGACGCCGGAGAGTGGATCCTGCCGGCGGTCATAGTGATTGCCGTGTTCGTAGTTGGCAAGCTGGTCATTACGACGCTGGCGACCTTCTTAACAGGCGAGGGGCCGCGTACTGCGCTGCAGGTGGGTACGGGCATGCCGCAGCTGGGGGAGTTTTCGCTGGCCATGACTAAGGTCGGCTCGGACGTGGGTGTGATCGGCACGCTGGTGAGCCCGGTGGTCACAGTGACGACGGTGGTGACGTCGTTCCTGGTGCCGTTCGTATACCGGGCGGCCGGGCCGATGGCGGATCTGGCGGACAGGCGGTCGCCGGCGCTGCTGAAGCAGTACCTGGTGGGCCTGACACGGGCGCTGGCGGTAACCCGGGGCGCCTTCAGCGTGCCCGGCGTGGTGCACGACGAGGAGCGCCGCGCCGTCAGGGTGCTGTTGGTGAACATGGGAGTGATCGCGCTGCTGCTGGCCGTGGGGGCGGTGGCACTGCGGTTTTCGAGCAGCCTGGCCGGCGACCTGCACGTGGCGCGGACGACGCTGGGACTGGTGATAGGCGCGGTGGTGATCTTTCTGTCAGTGCCTTCGGCGCTGCTTGTGTACCGGGCGACAGCGGACCTCGGGGACCACATGGCGGAGCACGCCGTGGGGCTGCTGCCCGAAGGCGGCGGAGTGCGCCGGAAGGCGGCGCTGGCGCAGGTGATCAGCGTTACCGTGAGGGTGACGCTGGTGCTGGTGTCAGCGATCTGGGCGGCGCCGTTTGTGCTCAGCCTCTTTTCGCTGGGGTCCTACGCCGTGCCGGTGTCGATTGGAGCGGTGGCGCTGCTGGTGGCGTTCACGTTCCGGTCGGCGCGTAGGATCCACGGCCAGCTAGAGGTGGCGTTCAGGCGGACGCTACTGGGGGACTGAGCAAATCCCCTCTCCCGCCGGGAGAGGGCAAGGGCGAGCGGCACCGGGGCCGTTCGCACTGAGCTAGTCGACGACCCGGCCCGTTCGTGATGAGCTTGTCGAAGCACGCACGACTGGCCGGTTGGTGGGTGGACTTCGCCCTTCGACAGGCTCAGGGCGAACGGGCGAGCCGGCCAGCCTTCAACCCTCACCCTAGCCCTCTCCCTGGTCGGGTGTCCGCAATTTGCAGACCGCTGGCGGTGGGCTCCGGGGCTCCCCGTGGCACCTGGAGCTCAAGCTCCCAAGTCCCGTTTGACTGGACGATGATCCTGGCGCCGACGGCCTCCAGGACGAACCGGCGGTCCCCGGCCGTCGCCCCAGCCAGCCGTGCGTCTAGCCGCCTGCGCAGGGACTCTACGCCTTCCGGTTGGAAGCTGTGAAGCTCCAGGTCCGCCAACTGGCCGGTCAGCCGTTCCCGCTGCTCTGCGATCCAGCGTTGCTTCGTGCGCATGAGCCCGACTTCCTGTTCGTAGACGGACTGGCTCACTGCACCGCGGGCGGCGATGCGGAAGGCCCTAGCCTCCGCATCGCGTTCGGCGCGCTCTTGCTGGTCGAGACCGGAGAGTTCACGCCGCAGGCTGTCCTGGCTCTCCTCGGTGACGCCCTGCCTGCGACGCACCTCGGCCCCGAAACCTTCAGGGCCGGACAAGAACTCCTTGACCATGCGGGAGACAGCCTTCTCGGCGCCGTCCACGGGGAGGCTCTTGGAGAGACAGCGGTCACCGTTGGGCCTGGGCTTCCGGCGGGCGCCGCACTGGTAGTACGAGTAAGCCTTGCCGCTGCTGCGCACGGTGACGCCCACGTAGGCGTGTCCGCATGCGGCGCAGCGGACCAGGCCGCGCAGGAGGTACGACCTGAGCTTCGTGTTCTTCAGGGCGAACTGCTGGTTCTGTTCAAGCCGTTGCTGCATCCAGTCGAACTCCGGCTCCGTCACGACGGGCCGTTCGACCAGGCCCTCAAGACGCACGCGTTCGCTCTCGGGGCGCATGCGCCGGCCCGTCTTGCCGTAGGTGTTGGCCCGGCGCTGCTTGGGCTCTACCGCCTCGGTCTTGAGCGCCTCAATCACACCGGCGTAGGCGGAGTTCTTCAGGACGTGCCGCACGGAGTACGGCCACCAGCCTTGGGCGCCGCTCGGTGTGAGGATGCCGCGCCGGGTCAGCTCGCGGGCTATGGCTTCGATCGGCGTCGCCGCGAGGGCCAGGCGCCAGACCTCGCAGGCGTCGGCGTAACGCTCGTTTGGAACGTAACGGCTCGTCCCCTTGTCCCACTGGAAGCCAAAGAACCGGTTGGGCGTCGGGGGCAGGCCCCTGAGTTTGGCACGGTCGCGCATCCCGTCCCGCGCACCCTGCTGGGCACGCAACACCGAGCGTTCCTTGCCCAGGGCTAAGGCGAGCTCCACGAGCTGGCCTTCCCCGCCGTCGAGCATGGGGACGCCCTGGGCGGTGACGACCTGGACGCCTTGCTCCTTGCACTCGGACAAGAACAGCAAGCGCTGGAGCCCCTGGGCCTGGAGCCTGTCCCGGTCAAGGGTGCCCACCGCCTGGACGGCGCCCTCGGCGGTCCAGCGGCGGAGCTGCTGGAACTGCGGGCAAGACATCAAGTCCATGCTCGTCCAGTCCACCTTGAGCACGTACTGCGGAGGGCATTCATAGCCCTGGGCCTCCAGGGCCTTACGCACTGCGAGCTCCTGGGAGTCCAGGGACAACTCGCCCTGGGCGTGCGTGCTGACCCGGCACCATGTCGCGGCTGTCTTGGTGTTACTCATCGCTTGAATCCCTTCCGAGTTTTCGGTGCTTTGTCCTCAACCGGTTTCTGGGCCCGCTCTGGGTCCGCCCTGCCTTCTGGATACGGGCACGCCGGACAGATGCCCAGGCCCATCTCTTCTTTCGTAATCCCAGCAACCGTCTTAGCCACAACCCCGGCCATCAAGCCGAGGTCAGCGCGCAGTCCCTGGACTTCCCGGAAGCGCAATTGGTGCTCACGGAAGCCATCGGCGAGAAAGGCGGCGACCCCACGTTTGACCCGCTCGTGGTCTGCCGGGCTGCCGATGGCAACGTATTCCTTGTGCAGCGTCAGACCTGACGGGTCGCCTTGCGCAACGCCCCAATCCAGCCAACCTGGAGGGGGTGGGTGAAACCTGTGGGCTGTATCGAAGAAGACATTGCGCAGCCTCCTTTTGAGCGTCGGGAGCAAGCGCGGCCCTCGGTCGTGGGGGAGTTCGCCCTCCCGCTCAGGAAGCTTGCAGGCTTCCTCAAGCGCCAGCCGGAGCTCCGTCCAAGACTCACGGTCCCGCGCCAAAAAGTCACGGTCCGCTGTCCGGGCCTCTTGGATGACCTGCTCGGCCTTCGTGCCTTTGAGGTGCCAGGCGACCTCCTCCCTCACACGGAGGGGGTCCGCTTCAGCGGCCTGGCGGCCAGCCTCGTCGTCGGTCCCGGGCCCAAGGTCCAAGGTCCCGACCGAAATGGGCCACATTCCTTCGAGGTGCTGCGCTTGCAAGTCCTGCAGTAGCGCTGGGGACAGCTTGGCCCGTGGCTTAGTAGAGAAGCCTTCCTCCAAGAACTCCTGGACGATGGCAGTCACAGTGGAGCGTGCCACTGCGTGCAGACTTGCCGTCGGCTTGGCCTTCCCGAGCCTCCGGTAGTCGAGAAATACTCTGACCCGTTTTTCCCTTGGGATGCTTTTGGGTCGGCCTGCCACGAGCTGTTCCTTTAGCTAGCAGACATGACATTTGCTGCGGCGACTGTACGAGTAGATTAGCATAATAGGCAGGCACTTACAGACCTGATTGCGGCCTTACTCTCTGTTTATCTACCATTATCTTGTGGATACCGACACATGCAAGGCCCCGAGGCTCACGGTCAAGGACGCGCCCACGCCGGGCCCCTGGCGGCGGCTCTGGGCGTGGTTGTTGACGCCCGACTCTGGCGAGGTCCAGGCCGCAGGCGACGCGGCCGGCAGGACCGACGCGGACGGCGGTGCTTCGAGCGGTGCGCAGCGAGATGGCGGGCAGGCCGAGGCCGAGAACGATGGCTAGCCTAGCCGCCCGGTCCAACCCAATCAGCCGGCGTGTCATGCGGCCCATGGCGACCGACGTGTTCTCCGCCGCCCAGGCGCGCGTCCGCCATGTCTTCGAGACCTACAACAAGGTCGTGGTCTCCTACTCCGGCGGCAAGGACTCCACCTGCGTCCTGGAGCTCGCCGTCGAGGCCGCCCGTGAGCTGGGCAAGCTGCCCGTTGACGTGTTGTTCTTCGATGAAGAGGTGCTCCTGCCCGAGACCGAGGACATGGTCATGCGCGTCAGGGAGCGGCCAGAGGTCAAGCTCACATGGGCGACCGGCCAGGTCGACTACTGGGACGCCAGCAGCAATGAGCAGCCTCACTGGACCACCTGGGACCCGGCCAAGCGCGAGGTGTGGGTGCGGGAGCCACCGCCCTTCGTCGTCGACATGGGGCCGATGAAGTACCCGGCGCCCGGCGACGCCATCGCCCGTTTGTGGGGGCCTGAACACGGCAAGGTGGCCGAACTGCTCGGCCTGCGCTGCTACGAGTCGCGGCCGCGCATGTACGGCCTGATTTCCTCGGGCAGCTACATCTCCAAAGGCCCGGCACCGCACCTGGACATGGCCAGGCCCATCTACGACTGGCGGGACCGGGATGTCTGGCTCGCCATTCACCGCTTCGGCTGGGACGTGAACGCCGCCTACGCCCGCATGTACCGGCTGCGCCCCAATCCCAAGGAGCTGCGCATCGCCGTCCCGACGAGCATCGAGGCGATGAACCACTGAACCGACTGGCAGGTCCTCCACCCCCGGTGGTGGGGCAAGGTCCGCCGGCGCTTCCCGAACATCCACAGCCTCGCGATGTTCAACTACGACCTCCACCGGCCGGTCCGGAAGGACGGCGAGACCTGGCAGGGCGCCGCCCGCCGTTACGTCGCCGCAAACCTGGTCCAGGAACGCGCCAAGGTCGAGCGGGACATCAACAAGGTCCTGCGCTCCCACGGCCGGCACTCGACGGCCCCCATGCGGCAGGACCGTCCCTGCGACCTCTGCAAGTTCTCATGGCGGAAGCTCGCCCGCATCGCCATGTTCGGGAACCCAGGTAAACGGCTCCACATCAAGTGAGTACGAATGGACAGGACGCAATGGTGAAGAAACAGCCGAAGAAGTCAACAGCGACGGCGACGGTCAAGAAGCAGGCCCCGGCAAAGCTCAAGAGGCCGACGAGGTCCGTGGCCCTCACGGAGCTGCAGGTCGAGTTCGTGGCGCCCGCTGAACTTAAGGCGAACGCCTACAACCCGAACAAGCAGACCGAGGACGAGTTCGAGATGCTCAAAGCGTCGATCAAGGAGGACGGGTTCACGTCGC
>CAYWBD010000441.1:0-5837 GCA_964456315.1 uncultured Thermoflexus sp. | reverse complement strand
CTCACCCTGGCCCTCTCCCGCACGGGGAGAGGGGATGAGGCCTGACCCCTCACCCTGGCCCTCTCCCGCACGGGGAGAGGGGATGAGGCCTGACTCCTCACCCTGGCCCTCTCCCGCAAAGGGAGAGGGGATGAAAGGCCCCTACCGCGGACTTTTCTTCCAGGCCTCGTACTTTTTGACGGTGAACCCCGGCGCAGAGAAGAACGTGTGCATCTCGGACTCGCTCTTGCGGACGACGGCGCACTTTGCGGCGACTTCGGCGGCCATGGCGACCGGCACGCGGGTCACGCCGTCGGCATCACACACCAGGATGTCGCCGGGCCGCACGAGCAGTCCCGCAACGCTGACCGGCTCGCCGTGTTTGACGATGTTGAACGGGCCATGCCCCGGCACCCTGGACCGCGCCCACAGTCCGCACCTGGCGCGCTGGATGCCTTCGACGTCTCTGACTGAGCCATCCACGACAGCGCCCAGGCAGCCCAGAGCGCGGTGGCGGTAGGCCATGCCGTCGCCGAATATCGCTCCCCTGCCCTGCGGCGAGTCGGCGTCTTTCAGGACTGCGATGGTCGGCGCCTTCGCATAGGCGATGGTGTCGTAGTAGTCATCCCAGGTTGTCTTGTGCGGCTGGTCATGGAGCGGAGTCAGCTCGCCTGTGACCGCGTAGCCCACGAGTATGCCGAACTGCGGGAGGAGGCATTTGAGCGCAGGGCCAGAGTAGTCATCGTACTCGGGCGCGTGGCCGCGGACGAGGATGGCGGCGTTCTGGACGGTGGCGGAGTCGTACCGGGCAAGCGCGGCCAGTACAGCGGCGGGGACGAGCTTCACTGCGCGCCCTCCATCTTGACGACTGCCTGCTCCAGCTCCAACGTGGCGCCCGGGAAAAAGTCCCGCCAGGGTTCGAACTGTTCGACAAAGGCCTGGCCCTCTTCGAGGCTCGACAGCCCCTTGGTGGCGCGGCCGGGGTCGTAGCCCTGCGTCTTGGCGATGGCCTCAACGCCGCGCTTGGTCATCCTGACGCCGCCGACGGCGATCTCACCACCGTTGTCGTCAAGCACCATGAGGTCAAGGCCTCGGCGTGTCTCTTTCCAGTACATGCGCATGGTGGCGAGTGTTCCCTCTGTTGCGGGGCGCGGTCTGCGCCGTCCCCCTTGGAATGCGTGCTACTTGAGGTGAGGCCGCGCCCGGTCAAGGACTGCGTGGGCCACGGCCAGCTTGTCGAGCAGGGGCAACGGCTCGTCGGCGCCATCCGGGAAGACGAACGTCACGCGGTTGGTGTCTGACCCGAAACCGCTACCCGGCTCCGCGACATCGTTGACCACGACGAACGCGGCGTCCATGTACTGCGACTTCTCACGCGCCTTGCGCACGGCGTCACCGGTCTCGGCTGAGAAGGCGACTTTCAACAGGCCCGGGCCCCTGGCCTCGGAGATGATCGTGGGGTTGCGGATCAGATCGAGCGTGAGCGTTTCCCGGTCCCCCTTTTTGATTTTCTCCAGGGCAGCCTCTGACGGGCGGAAGTCTGCGACCGCGGCGGCCATGACGAGCAGGTCAGCCTGGGCGGCGGCGCGGACGACGGCATCGCGCATCTCCAGGGCCGTGCGTACGTGGGTGACGTTCACACCGACTGGGTCCGGCAGGGCCGTCGGGCCGGTCACCAGTGTGACGTGTGCGCCGCGGTCTCTCGCCGCAGCAGCCAGGGCGAAGCCCATTTTCCCGGAAGACCGGTTGGCGATGTGGCGGACCGGGTCGAGTGGCTCCTGCGTGCCGCCGGCGCTGACGACGACCTTCTTGCCGGCGTAGTCTCCGGTGCGGCCCAGGACCCAGCGGACGTGCTCGACGATTCGGGCGGGCTCCTCCATCCTGCCTTTGCCCACGAGCCCGGAGGCGAGGCGGCCTTCAGCCGGCCCGACGATGTGTGCGCCCCGAGCCCGCAACGCGGTCAGGTTGGCCTGCGTGGCGGCGCTGTCGTACATGTGCGCGTCCATCGCCGGGCACACGATGAGGGTGGCAGAAGTCGCGAGCGCGGTCGCGCCCAGAGCGTCGTCGGAAAGGCCGAGCGCGAGCTTTGCCAGAGTGTTGGCGGTCGCCGGCGCCACGACGACGGCGTGCGCCTCCAAGGCCAGGGCAACGTGGTCGATGGCAATGTTTGAGCGCGCTTCAAAGAGCCCGCTGGTCACCGGCCGGTGCGTGAGGGCGGCGAACGTCGCCTGGCCGACGAACTCATGAGCGCTGGAGGTCATGATGACATTGACGCGCGCGCCTTCCAGCACGAGCTTGCTCGCCAGGTCTGCCGCCTTGTACGCGGCGATGCTCCCGCAAACGCCTAGCACGATGCTGCGGCCGGCAAGGGACTGGTGTTTCGGCGGGGGGACGTGTGGCATGGCGGGCCCGGCTACCGGTACATCTCGTGGACAAGCCGTAGCCCGACAAGTGTCAGGTCCGGGTTCACGTGTGTGAACGCGTCCGTGTGGTCTTTGATGATGCCTGATAGGCCGCCGGTGGCGATGACCGTGCACTTCGAGGGGTCTGCCGGGGAGAGCTCGTCACGGAAGCGTTTCACCATGCCTTCAACAAGGCCCACATACCCGAATAGCAGGCCTGACTGCAGCGAGGTCACGGTGCTGCGGCCTATTGCCTTTGGCGGAGCCGCGAGCTCGACGCGGCGCAGCTGCGCGGTGGCCTGGTAGAGGGCCTCGGCCGCGACGTTGATGCCGGGCGCAATCGCCCCGCCGATGTACTCACCGTCGGCGGTAATGGCGTCGAACACCGTCGCAGTGCCAAAGTCCACGATTATGTCTGGCCCGCCGTAGAGCCTGTATGCGGCGACGGCGTCGACGACGCGGTCTGCGCCGACATCTTGGGCGCGGTCGTAGTTGATCTTGATCCCTGTCCGGATTCCGGGCCCGACCATGAGCGGTTCCCGTCCCAGGAGCTGGGTCAGTGCCATCTTCACGACGCCAGTGGCAGGTGGGACGACCGAGCACATCACGGAGGCGTCCAGGCTGCCCACACGCACGCCTTTTGAGGCCAGGAGCCCGGTCAGCAGGAAGGCGTGCTCGTCTTCGGTCTTCTTGCCATCGGTGGCGTAGCGCCAGGTCGCGGTGAGCTTCTCACCGTCGAACGCGCCGACGGTGACGTTGGTGTTGCCGATGTCGACTGCCAGCAGTGTGGTCATGCACAGGGGATTATAAGTTCAGTGGGACAGACTGCCGTGGCTGCGGCTACGTATTCGGGCTTGGTCCAAGGCTATCCCGCAACCTGCAAGCACCACACCTCCGTCCGGCGGGTTAGCGTAGCCGTGTAAAAAGACACTCGTCACTCATCTGGGCTTAGCCAACCTGTTGGCAACGGCCTTGCCCCGTCAGGCACCAGGTCGTCTAGCACGTCTGGCAGGGCATGGTTCACCAGATCGCCCGCTGTCATCCCGAATTCGGTGGCGTCGTTCTCGGCGTGCTCACCTGCCAGCCCGTGCAGGCACACAGCCAGGCGCGCCATTCCCGATAGGTCTGACGGTCTCTGGGCTAGCAGACCGGTGAGCAGGCCCGCGAGCACGTCGCCCGTCCCGCCCTTGGCCAGGCCAGAGTTGACCCACGGGCTGACTGCGGCCGTGCCGTCCGGGGAGGCGATGATAGTGCCTGCACCTTTGAGCACCACGACCTTGCCCCACTTCGCGGCCGCCGCAGTCGCGGCGCCGAGCCGGTCGCGCTGCACGCTCGCAACCGAAGTGCCGAGCAGCCGCGCCATCTCGCCGGGGTGCGGCGTCAGAACGGCCGGGCCGCGGATGCGCTCCCACCAGCGGTATCCGGCTGCGAGGATGTTCAGGGCGTCGGCGTCCAACACCGTAGGGACCGACTCAGGCTTCCACGCCATGAATGCGTTGACAACCTCAGCTGTCGCCCCGGACTGTCCCAGCCCGGGGCCGATCAAGACCACCGTCGCCTCCCGCACGGCCTTCAGGGCTTGCTGCCCGGCGACGACCGGGTCCAGTTCTCCCGGCGAGCGTTCAGCGAGAGGCAGGTATATCGCCTCTGCGATGCGGCCTGCTGCGATGTCGTACACGCTTTGCGGCAGCGCAAGCTCAACGAGCCCCGCCCCCGAACGCAGCGCGCCTTGGGCCGCGAGTAACCCGGCCCCGATGTAGTTCCTCGAACCGGCGACGATGAGCACTCGGCCAAATGTGCCCTTATGCCCGCCAGGGATCCGCGACGGCAGCAGCGAGGCTGCGAGCTCCCTGGGCAACCATTCAACTTTGTCGTCTCCTTCGGTGTCCAGTGGCAAACCAATGTCCAGGACATCGATGTGCCCGCTACGCGAACCGGGCGGATTCGCTATGGGGCCGATCTTCGGCAACCCGAGCATGAGCGTAACTTCGGCAGGCAGGCCGTTCGGGTCGAACGACCCAGAATCAGAGTTGACGCCCGTCGGCAGGTCGACTGCGATCACGGGCTTGCCTGACTGACGCGCGGCCCTGAGCGCGCTGGCCAGCGGTTCGGCAATGGGCCGGTTCTGTCCCGTGCCGAGCACCGCGTCAATGATGACATCAGCCTCGTGGAGTGAATCCGCGAGGTCCACGACCAGGCCGGCCTCGTGTAGCGCGCTTACCTTTTCAGTGAATCGGCTGCGGGCAGCTTCGACGACCCTGACGCCCGCCCGCTCCGCCCGCTCCCGGTTTGGGTCAGTCGAAGCCCGGGGCAAAAGCACGAAGCACCTGACGTGCGCCCCCGCCATTGCCAAGTGCCTGGCCGCGACCAGGCCGTCTCCGCCGTTGTTGCCGGGCCCAACAAGGACGGTGATGTGTTTCCCGGCCGCGGGCCGATCGTAATCCTCGCCGCGCGTTCGGTGCCAAAGCCATTTGGAGACCGCATTCGCCACAGCGAGACCGGCGTTTTCCATGAGAGTGTCGAGGGAGATGCCCTTCGCGACGGCGGCCTGCTCGGCTTCCCGCATCTGTGCGGCTGTGACGGCCCTCATCGGTGCGGCCCTGCGTCTGACTGCCGGGAGGTGCGTTGCGACCGCGGGGCGGCGTCCGCCGGGACCGCGCGCTGCGCCTTCGGGGCGGCGGCTCCCGGGATTACGCGCTGAGCCTGCGGGACGGCGTCGCCGGGAACCGTGCCGGCTGCCGTTTCGCCGACGACCGAGGCGACAGCGTTGTCCTTGGAGTGACTGATGCTGAGGGCGATGCGGACGATGCCGAGGCGGTCGCCGACGGCCCTGGCCTTACGGTGCAACACGATTTCAGGCGCCCGGCCCCGTTCCCGGACGACTTCCACGTCTTTCCAGGGCACGCCGCGCACCCCTGTGCCCAGCATCTTCATGACGGCCTCCTTGGCCGCGAAGCGTGAGGCGAGCTGCGGCGCACGCCCCCGGCAGTACGCCTGCTCTCCGGGGGTGTACACCTTGTCCAGGAACCGTTGGGGATAGCGGCCCAGGACGGCCGCGACACGGTCGATCTCGATGATGTCTATCCCGGTGTAGATCAAGCGCGGACTCGGTCGGAATAGGAAACGGTGTCAGCATGGCACGCCCGGCAGCCCATGATATCGGCGATGCTACGATTCGGCCTCGCATGGGCGCCGCGCCGCGCCCGCCCCGGAGGCAAGTCCGAGCAGAGAGGGAACTCCGATCAGCGCAAGGATTATCGACGGAAAGGCCGTCGCGGCCAAAGTGAGGGCGGAGGTCGCTGAGGGCGTCGGGTGGTTCAAAAGGGCCCGCGGCCGGGCGCCAGGGCTCGGCGTCATCCTGGCCGGCGATGACCCCGCGTCGCACACGTACGTGCGCAACAAAGAGAAGGCGTGCGCCGAGGTGGGCATCATGACGGATGTCCGGCGCGTGCCCGC
>CAYWBD010000440.1:0-8154 GCA_964456315.1 uncultured Thermoflexus sp. | reverse complement strand
GCCCGATCGGGATTTCGATCACGGGCGGCAGGATGACCTTCTTGTAGCCCAGCCAGCCTATGTGAGCAATGCGGCCGTCAACCTCAGCGACCATGCAGTCGTTTCCCTCGGTCAGCGACTCCAGCGCCCAGTTCTTGCGCTGCTCGTCGTAGTGCAGGCCTTCCCAGGGCAGGCTCACGATGTCCCGCGGCGTCGCAAGCCGGAAGACTGCCGGTCCTTTGGTCTGGGGCTCCGGCAACGGCTGGGTCAGGTCGCGCTCGAGCACGATGTAGGTGCGGCGCTTGAGCAAGCTCGACATTGCAGCCGGGGCGCCAGCGCTCAACGTGCTTGTGATCCTCATCTGGTTGCCTCCTGGACCCACCTGCTCTCGCGGTGGCAGGGCGCTGGCCGGACTTACCGGCCAGTCAGCGCAGAAACTCTTGTCAGAGTGCGGTGGTAGAGGCGGGGGGCGGTCCGCTTCAGGTGTGAAGCCGCAAGGAAGGACTGGAACTTGACGCCCGCTGGCGCGCTCGGCCCCCGGACGAACGCCGCGTGCCACAGCTCGGTCGTGATGGTCGGGCGGTCCACCAGTCCCTCCGGGTATCGTCCCGCGATGACCGCCTTCACCTCGGCCAGCACGCTTTCATACTCGTAGTCCGGGATTTCATACAGGTGGTTCAGCAGCCGGGCTTCCATCTCCCAGAGGGTGGTCTCGACCGGGATCTCACGGTCCCAGTACAGCTCAGGCGGCGAGACCGCGGTGACCTGGGCGCCCATGTATTTCAAGTACGCCGCCAGGAGCCGGTTCGTTGCCCCCGGCAGGCCCACACGCAGTCCGCGTCGGTGCGCGATGTCCTCGAATAGCGCCCGTGGTGTCGTCCGCAGCATATTGTTCGTGAAGATGATGACCAGCTCCCCGCCCGGGCGCAGCACCCGCCGCATTTCCTGGAGGGCTGTCCGCC
Source organism: uncultured Thermoflexus sp. (assembly GCA_964456315.1). Classification (GTDB taxonomy): domain Bacteria; phylum Chloroflexota; class Dehalococcoidia; order Lucifugimonadales; family Lucifugimonadaceae; genus SHXW01. The sequence continues at coordinate 7,213 of CAYWBD010000440.1, read as the reverse complement.
ACCCTGGGATGAACTCGAGCACCCAGCGAGTGGTGATCAGGTCGAAGCTGGAATCGGCGAAGGGGAGCCTGCACAGGTCCGCCTCGACAGGCCGGAACCCGGGGAACGCCGAGCAACGGTCCTTTGCGATCTGCAGCATCGCGGGCGAGATGTCAGCGCCGGTCACGTTCGCGCCTGTGCTCAGCAGCGCGGCTGATATCTGCCCGGTTCCTGCGCCGGCGTCCAGGACGTCCTTGCCCTTCAAGGCAGAAAGGTCCCGGCTCAGTGACGCCTGCAGGCCCTTCAGCAGGACGCCCGCAGGGAACTCCCCGCGGGACTTGTCGTACTGGCGCGCCATCCGTTCGAAGCCGGGTGCGCGCGGCTCGTCGAACCTGACCTTCGCGCTGATGTTCTGGCTGGCCATGTATCAGACCTCGTGAAAACTGCAACAGGAAAGTCGGGCGACCATGTGCGCCGCCGGTCGGCTACTGGAAAAGAGCCCGAACCGCACCCCGGCCCCCGGTCGTGTCGTCAGGCAGTGCATCGTTGCGGCTACCTATCGACAATACAAAAAATGCCGCCTTGCAGCGACGGTGTCCGGCTCGACTGGCTGACCGGTTTGGCGCGCCCGGCTGAGACACGCGTCGCGGCAACGGTTGCCTCGCTACCGGCGTGAGTCTAGTAAGAGCCGTTTTGGCCGGCCAGACGACCTGTTCAGTGCGCGACAAGACGCGCGCCCGGCCTTATCGTCGGTTACCTGAACACGTGTCAGGCAGGCGGCCAGACCGCTGCTCGACACCCACCACCAGCGCAGTGCCAGGCGGGCCACGGGGTGCAACTTTGAAAACCGTCATGATCACGAACGCCAGCGAACGTGTCGGCATCGCCTTCGCCCGTGACCTCAGGTCAGCTCCTGAGCGCATACACACAGTCGGGATTGACTCGAACGCTTCCATGCTCCAGCGCGTGCAGACCGATGAGTCCTGCCTCGTGCCCCGCGCGAACGACCCCGACTACATCCCCGTCTTGCGGGCCCTGGTAGAGGAGCGCCGCGTCGACCTCCTTATCGTCACCCGGGCGATAGAGATGCTTACCGTAGCCCGCGACCGGGCAAGGATCGGCGCACGTGTGTTCCTTCCCAGGGTCGAAACGCTTGAGCTTTGCAATAACAAGGTTGCGTCATACGAACGCTGGCACGCCGCGGGCGTGCCGGTGCCTGCAAGCATGCGCATCAATTCGGTCGCGGACTTGGAGAGGGCTTTTGACGACCTCGGACCTGAGCTCTGGCTGCGTGACATAGGCGGGGCCGGCGGCAAAGGCTCACTCCCCGTCACCGACATGAAGACAGCGGTCGGCTGGATCGACATCCGGCGCGGTTGGGGCAACTTCATGGCCGCGACCCGACTCACCGCCGACACGGTCACCTGGGAGTCCATCTGGCGCAATGGCCGGCTGGTCGCCGCCCAGGGGCGCCGTCGCCATTACTGGGAGTTCGCAGCGCTCACCCCGTCCGGGGTCACCGGCATCACGGGGTCGGGCGAAACTGTCTCGGACCCGATTGTCGACGACATCGCCCTCAGGGCGGTCCTGGCGATCGACTCCGCTCCTGACGGCCTCATGGGCGTGGACATGACATATGACAAGCACGGCACCCCGAGGGTCACCGAGATCAACGGCGGCCGGTTCATGAACGGGGGCGTAGTCCTCTACTCGAACGCAGAGGTCAGCTTCCCGTACTTGACCGTCCGGGCGGCAATGGACGAGCTGCCCCAGCCCTGGGTCCCGCTTGTCAATCCACTGACGCCGGGCATCGTGTGCGTCCGCGGCATGGACGTGGAGCCTGTCTTGACCACGAAGGCACAGTTGAACGAGGTCCAGGCCCGCCTGGTGGAACTGCGCCGGCGTGCTCAGCCGGTGCTCGTACCGGCTTAAGTCCCCGACGGGCTTGATGGCGGCTGGCGGCGGGTCATTGCCTTGGCCCGCCCCCGCGCGCTGGACGGTTCCCTGGTGACCCCGACACTGAGGCCGGAATGCCGGCGGACCTAACAATGCGCACTACGCTGCTGATATCCATCCCGCTCGATGCTTCGCTCAAGTCGAAGATCGAGGCCGGGCTGCACCCGCAGCAGGACTACTTCGCTCTGGCCCAGGCGGTTGGCGCCGAACTGCTCGCGCCTGCCCGCAAGAGCGCAGCTTCGAAGGGCCGGTGCGGCCGGGCGTTGCACTCGCTGCAGGTGGCGTGGTCGGCGTTCCGGCGCAGGGACCGCTACGACCTGATCATTGTCGACCTGGACACGACCGGCCTGTTCCTGGCGATGCTGTTCAAGCTGTTCAGGGTCCGCCGGCGGGTCGTGCAGATTGTGCATGGCAAGCTGGCCATGCCGTGGGAGCGCCGCCTCTTCAAGCTGTTCCGCCTCGGGCCGCAGTTCGACCACTTCGTCTGCTACGGAGACGCCATGGCCGCCAAGCTGGCGCGCGTCTGCGGCATGCCCAAATCCGAGATCACAACTGTCCGCCACCCTGCCGACCACCGATTCTGGAAACCGGATGTGCGAGAGCCGCAGCCGCGCCTGCTGGTAGGCGCCGGTATGACGCAGCGAGACTACCCAACGCTCGTCGAGGCGGTGCGCGGGCTGGACGTACAGCTGGTCATCGCGGCTTCCAGTCCATGGACCGCAGCCCAGGGGATGTCATGCGTACCCGACGTCCCGCAAAACGTCTCGGTGCGGGCGTGCGACTACCAGGCGCTTAAAGCCCTCTACTCCGAGGCCCTCGCTGTGACCGTGCCTGTGGCTGAGACCCGGAGCCAGGCAGGGTCCCTCGTTGTGTATGAGGCCATGGCCATGGGCAAGCCTGTGGTGTGCACCGGCACGGCTGGCCAGAAGGCTATGGGCCTGTTGCGGGAGGGCGAGACCGGGTTCTACGTAGCGCCCGGAGATGTAGAAGGCTGGCGCCGCGCAATCCTCAGGCTTGTTAACGACTCTCCCGCCGCGGCGCGCATGGGGCGCAACGCCCGGGCGGACGTGGAGGCTGGCCTGAACATGGATGGGTGGGTAACGGAGATGGCGCAGATTGTAAACGGGGCCGCTTTACCCGCCAGATAGGCCTCCGATGTAGTTTGCCCGGCACCCGGGTCGCGCAGCCTGCCGGCCGAGCTCGGCGCCGACGTCGTTGCCCTGGGCTTCGCGCGCCGGTTCGGGCCGGGGTCATTCCGAAATCCAGGGTGTTGGCTGTGCGGTAGCGCATCGCCGTGTGTCGTCCACGCGCCATAAACGCGCGCTAGCCCGAAGTCGGCTGGCTGACGACCGCCCGGCAAGTATGCAGGCGGGCAGTGAACAGAGAGCGCCCGGAAGACAAGAGTGCAGCGGCGCATCAAGGCGCGAAGCCGTCCGCGATTGGCCGGAAAACGCTCTCGGCCCCAGGTCATGACGCTCAAGCACCGGCACGGCACGGGGGCGGCGCGGCGGTCGAGCGTGGGTGTGGCAGTTGGCGCAGCGCCAGGGAGTCGAACCCGGAACCTCGTGATTAAGAGTCACGTGCTCTGCCGGTTGAGCTAACGCTGCACTACCAATCTAGCGGCGTTGAGCACCGCGCCGCAGGCCCGGCTGGATCGACGGGGTGAGCCTATGGTCTGGGCGCCAGGTGGCCGGGCGGCGCGGTGTTGCCAGTCCAGCCAAATATCCTGTGTGAGTCCAGCAGAGTTCGCTTTCATTCACTGAATTCGGAGTTGCCCCCGATGGTCCTGCAAGTCCCTGTTTCCAGCGGCGCACTCGAGATCTCTGCGATTGACCCGCGCACGGACCCTGCCTGGCGTGACCTGATCGGCCGCGAAGACTCCTCGGTGTTCCACTCGCCACGATGGATGGACGTGCTGCACGAAGCCTACAGTTTCGACCCTATTGCGTACATCGCCAAGCGAGACGGCGTCCCGGTCGCAGGTGTGCCGGTGTGCCTCACCGATGAGCTCGTGCGGAAGCGGTACATCTCGCTCCCGTTTTCAGATTTCTGCGAAGTCGTCGGGCACGACGAACAAGCCCGGCGGGCGGTGGCCGAGGCCGTCTTGCGAGAATGCCGGCCGTGGAGCCTCCGGAGCCGCACGGGACGGCTGCCCGAAATAGCAGCGCCTGCCACCTCGTCGCGCAGCTATTTCTGGCACCTCATAGATACACGGCCAGCGACCGAGCACATCGAGATGCGCCTCAGCAAAGACGTCCGCAGGTCCATCCGCCGCGCGGAACGGGACGGAGTGAAGGTTGTCCACGCCCAGTCCAAGGATGACCTCCGCGCCTGGTTCGGGCTGCAGCTGCGGCTGAGGAAACAGAAGCACGGCCTGCTCGCACAGCCATACAGTTTCTTCGAGGCGATCTGGGACTCGATGATTGCCCCCGGGGACGGAGTCTTGCTGCTTGCCTACCATGATGGGCAGCTCATAGGCGGCGAGATCGACCTTGTCTGGAAAGACACCCTTTACGCCAAGTTCGCAGCCGCCAGCCTTGACCACCTGAAGTTGCGCCCGAACCACATCCTCACCTGGGAGGCGATTCGCTTCGCCAAGTCCCGGGGCCTGGCGGGATATGACCTCGGCAGGACCAGCGTCTCCCAGCAGGGCCTTGTCGACTTCAAGCGCTCCTTCAACCCGCACGAAGAAGGCCTGGTATCCGCGACATACGGTGAAGTTGGGCAGGCATCCCGCCACCAGAAGCAGCTGGATGAGGCGATCGAGGGCCTGAGCGCGCTCCTGGCTGACAAGTCGGTACCCGACAGCGTCACCGAGCGGGCAGGGGAGATCCTCTACCGGTACTTCGCCTAGGTCACAGAAACAGGTGACCGAGGCGGTTGGTGTCGCACCTGGGTTTCGGTCCCGTGGCTGGGCCCCGTAGGCGGTGACCCCCTCGACAACGCGTTCACCGCGCAGGCCGTGAAACACCGCCGTTACAAAGCCGTTACCTGAGCGAAACAACGCCAGAGCCCGGGTAATAGCCTCGAAATAACTCCCGAAGATGGTGGTGAGCGTGCCTGTCACGCAGTTCACGCCTTCCACCAGGGTCGCTCTCAACAGCCCGGCCGGCGTCCGCACGCATTGTCCGTACTGCGCGTTCCAGTGTGGCATCCGCGTCGGCGGGCAGCCCGGCGCGATCGAGATAAGCGGCGACGCAGACTTCCCCGTCAACGCTGGCGCGCTGTGCATCAAGGGCTGGACTGCTGGCGACCTCCTGAACCACCCGGAACGGCTGCTGAGGCCGCTCGCCCGCGACTCCGCGGGGGCGCTGACGGAAGTGTCGTGGGACGAGGCGCTGGACCGCGTTGCCGCGAACATTACCCGGACGATCGAGACGCACGACCCATCGGCCGTCGGCATCTTCGGCAGCGGGGCGCTGACCAACGAGAAGGGGTACCTGCTCGGGAAGTTCGCGCGGGTCGGCGTTGGGACGCCAAATATCGACTACAACGGCCGTTTCTGCATGTCATCGGCTGCCGCGGCCTCCGCACGGGCGTTTGGCCTCGACCGGGGGCTGCCGTTCCCGCTGGAGGACATTGCCGGGGCGGAAGTTGTCATGCTCGCAGGCGCAAACGTCGCTGAGACGATGCCGCCATTCATGCGCTATTTCGATGAGCAGCGCGCACGGGGCGGCAAGCTCATCGTCGCCGACCCGCGCCGCACCGAGACAGCCCGCGCAGCCGACATTCACCTGCGTCTCAGGCCGGGTACCGACGCCGCCCTGGCCGTCGGGATCATGCACGTCCTGATCAGGGACGGCCTGGTTGACCAGGACTACGTCGCTTCCCGGACAGAAGGGTTCGAGGCGGTACGGGCGGCCGCGACAACGCACTGGCCCGAGCAGGTCGAGCGTGTGACAGGCGTCCCGGAGGCCGACATCGTGAAGGCGGCCAGGCTGCTCGGGGGCGCCAAGACGGCGATGGTGCTGACCGGGAGGGGCGCGGAGCAGCAGTCGCAGGGCGTCAACAACACGCTGGCGTTCATCAACATCGCGCTGGCGCTCGGGCTCCCCGGTCGGCCTTTCAGCGGCTTCGGCTGCCTGACAGGCCAGGGGAACGGGCAGGGCGGGCGCGAGCACGGTCAGAAGGCGGACCAGTTGCCGGGCTACCGTCGGCTCGACGACCCGGCTGCCAGGCGCCACGTGGCACAGGTCTGGGGCGTACAGGAGACTGACCTGCCCGGCCCCGGCATGTCGGCGTACGAGCTGCTGTCATTGGCCGGAACCGCGGCGGGGGTGCGGGCGCTGCTGGTGTTCGGGTCCAACATCCTGGTCTCTGCGCCGGACAGCGGACTCATCGAGTGCCGTCTGAGGAGCCTGGATTTCCTCGCCGTCACCGATTTCTTCCTTTCTGAGACCGCCCGGCTGGCACACGTCGTCCTCCCCGCTGCCCAGTGGGCGGAAGAGGACGGCACGATGACCAACCTGGAGGGCCGGGTCATCCGCCGCCGGAGGGCGGTCCCGCCTCCTGCCGGGATGCTGACCGACATCGAAATCATCTGCCAGCTGGCGGCCCGGCTCGGCAAGGGCCGCATGTTCGCCTTTACGGGCCCGGAGGACGTGTTCAACGAACTGCGGCGCGCCAGCCAGGGCGGCCCGGCTGACTACAGCGGCATCACGTACAAACGCATCGACGATGAGGATGGGGTGTTCTGGCCCTGTCCGTCGCCGGACCACCCGGGGACCAAGCGGGTCTTTACCGACCGCTTCGCGACGCCATCCGGGCGTGCGCGTTTCCACGCCGTGAGACCTGCTGCGCCAGCCGAGAGCACCGACTCTGTCTACCCGCTGGTCCTTACCACCGGGCGGCTCAAGGCCCACTACCAGTCCGGCACGCAGACGCGGCGTGTGAAGCGCCTGCGCGCGCTTGCCAGCGAGGCGGTTGCCGAGATGCACCCGTCGACGGCCGCACGTTTTGGCCTGGCGGACGGCGGCGCGGTGGACCTGGTCACCCGCAGGGGCCGGGCGTCGTTCCTCCTGCGCTGCACGACGGCCATCAGGCCTGACACCGTGTTCGTCCCTTTCCACTGGGGCGGCAGGCAGGCCGCAAACCTGCTGACCAACCCGGCCCTTGACTCGATTAGCCGCATGCCTGAATTCAAGGTCTGCGCGGTCCGCGCAGAGCCCGGCGTGAAGGAGTCACTGTGACTGACAGGCAAAAGTTGGTCGTGATTGGGAACGGGATGGCGGGGGCGCGCTTTGTCGAGGAAACACTGGCGCTGGGCGGCGCCGATCTG
>CAYWBD010000439.1:0-26051 GCA_964456315.1 uncultured Thermoflexus sp. | reverse complement strand
CACCACGACGTTGAATAACGCTGCGAACACCGGCAGGATGACCACCAGCGCGGCGGCCATGAACAGGAAGGTGCCCAGGGCCTTGCCTAGCATTACCAGGTCGCGGCTCACCGGGGCCAACATGACGCCCTCGAGCGTGTTGCCTTCTGATTCTGCGGCGAATGCCCGGCTCAGCCCGGTCACTCCGGCGAACGCCACCCCTGCCCACAGCACGCCCGGGCCAACAACCCTGGCATTCTGGGGCGTCAAGTCAACTGCGAGAGCGAATACCGCCAGCGACAGCACCGCGAACGCAGCTACCGAGACAATCACCTCGCGGTTTCTGTACTCGATGAGCAGGTCCTTGCGGGCGATCGCCCAGATGATGGCTAGCGCAGGCATGCTATTGGCCCTCTCCCAGTGGGAGACGGGTGCCCACCGCAGGAGGGCGCGGGTGAGGGAGAAGCCCAGTCGGGGTGCGCCGTCGCCGACGATCTGTCGGGACATCGGGACCCGCTTTTCGGACATCGCGGTCCGATGTTGAGCCACCCGCCCCTATTTCATCCTGAACTTGTTTCAGGATCACAAAACCTCTCATCTTGAAAACGTGGGGACCGGTCCACCCAGCGCGGCCCGGAGTTCCTGCTCATTTACCTCCGCCCGCGGCCTGTCCAGCACCACGCGTCCTCGCGCCAGCACTGCGACGCGGTCCGCCCACGCCAACCCGCGGTCTACCGAGTGCGTGCTGACGACCGCCGACCTCCCGTCCTGCCGGTACTCGGCAAGCACGTCGTCGAGTAGCCGCAGCGCGCCCTGGTCAAGGCCGGTTTCCGGCTCGTCCAGCAGCAGCAGGCGAGGGCGGTGCAGCAGCGCCCGGCAGAGCCCAAAGCGCTTGGCAAGGCCGTGCGAGAGCGTGCGGACGCGGTCGTCGAGCCTTTCAGTCAACCCCAGACGGCCCGCCACCTCTGCCACACGTCCGTCCGGGTCCTGGATCCGAAAGATGCTGGCGTAGAACCGCAGGTTCTCTCTGGCCGTGAGGTCCGCGTAGAGCATGGGTGAATGCAGCAGCGCGCCCGTGTGCTGCCGGACAAGCTCCCCTTGCGACGCGGCATCGTACCCACACACGTTGACCGTGCCGGCGTCAGGCCGGGTAAGGGTTGCCAGGATGCGGAGGAGAGTCGTCTTCCCTGCGCCGTTGGGGCCGAGTAAAGCGACTACCTCACCGGGCCGGACTGCCAGGTCAACGCCGCGCAGCGCAGCCACGTCGCCGTAGGACTTTTCGACGTCGAATACGAAGGCGGCAAGTTGCTTCGACGCGGGGAAAGTGGCCGACACGGGGTGCCTCTGACCAGCTATTTACGCGTTACCAGGCCGGCGGCGACCGGCGGCGACCGCCGGCGCGCAACCGCCTGGCGGGACCGCACCACCTCGGCTCAGCCCGAATGACCGTGCAGGTGCGGGTGGGCCGAGTGTAGCGGGCTGTGGCGGCGTCCGGCCCGGAGGGTCACTGCCGGCACAAGCAGCTTAGACCCCTGGCTCGTCTTGCCCAGCGAGTCCGTGAACGTCACCGGCCCCTCTCGCAGCTCCCAGACTGCCACGTCCGCCTCTGCGCCGACCTTGAGCGTGCCCACCCGGTCCTGCCAGCCCAGCGCCGCCGCAGGCCTGGACGTGCCGAGCGCCACAACCTCGTCCAGCGGCAGGCCCAGGTGCAGGAACTTCGACAGCGTGGTCGCCAGGTCATACACCGGCCCGCGTACGTTGTAGCGGTGCACGTCGCTGGAGATGGTCCCGGGCGGGAAGCCATCAGCCAGCGCCTTTTCGGCCACCTCGAACGAAAAGCTCCCTGCGCCGTGGCCCACGTCGAACACGACGCCGCGTGCGCGGGCGTCCCGCGCTACATCAATTACCCGGCCCGTGTTGTCCAGGATGCCGTGGGGCAGGCCGGTGAAGCTGTGCGTCACCATGTCGCCGGGCCTGAGCATGGCCAGCAGCCGCTCCAACGGGTGCACCGACCTGCCAATGTGGATCATGACCGGCAGCCCGGCCTGGGCCGCGGCGTCCAGGGCCCGCTCCAGGGCGACGACGTCGTTCTCCCCGGCGATGGCGTCGGTCAGCCTGACCTTGATTCCGACGACCCTGTCCCGGTGCAGCCTCGCGGCCTCGGCGGCGTGTGACACGCGCGCCCAGCGGATGTCCTGTAGCTCGCCGATGTCCGCGTCCAGCTGCCCCATGCCGGAGATGTTCAGGAACGCCAGGACGCGGGTGTCAACCTGGTCGATCACGTAGCGGCGGAACCCGGCGATGGTGTTCGAGCCCGCCGACCCGGCGTCGGCCACCGTGGTTGCGCCGCGGGCCAGGCACGACGGGTCGGCCTCTATCGCCAGGTGCGCCACGCCCCACCAGACGTGCACGTGCAGGTCGACAAGGCCGGGCGTGACCAGCAGCCCGCGGGCCTCGATGACATCGTGGGCGTCCTTGTCAGGGACGTGCTCGGCGACCGCGGCGATGCGCCCGCCCGCGACCGCGACGTCCCGCTTCGCGTGCAGGCCCTGGGACGGGTCAATGACCGTCCCGCCCTTGATGACTACGTCGTACGTCAACGGGTACGTCCTCGCCTGGCCCAGCGCGCCGAGCCGTATTCTCCCCTCACAGGACTTCGGGGCCAACGTAGATGTCGTCGCCGTCGATCTCCACCTCATACGCGGTTAGTCCCGACGTCGCAGGTCCTTCTTTGAACTCGCCTGTCCTCACGTCAAACACGGACGCGTGCCAGGGGCACTCGATCATGAACTCGGTGAGCGTTCCCTCGCTCATCGGCCCTGCCGCGTGCGGGCACTCCTCCGAAACCGCGTACACCTCGCCGTCTACTTTGCAGACCAGCATCCGGACTTTATTGACCTCGGCGACCAGCATCTCGCCTTCGCCCAGCTTGGAGAACTTCGCGATTTTGGTGAACCCCTTCGCCGGCATGTGGGACCCGACTCCTTACCTTCTCTGCCTTGCTTTTCAATCACACCGTCGCGCAGCCGGTGGACGCCGCGCCGTCGCATCGGCCACGCCAGCCTAGTCGGTCTTTCGCCTTAACACCATGCCCGCGGTGGAGCCCGTGGGCTTGCCGTCTGCAACTGCCGCCCGGCCATTCACCAGCACCCAGTCCATGCCCGTAGAGGCGCGGTGCGGGTCGGCAAACGTTGCGTGCTGCTTCACCGCCGATGGGTTGAACACCAGCACGTCCGCGGCCTGCCCCGGCGCGATCCGGCCGCGGCGCGTCAACCCCAGCCGCTGGGCGGGCAGCGTCGTCATCTTGCGCACCGCCTCTTCCAGGCCGACCACCTTCTTCTCCTTCACCATGTGCTCAATAAACCGTGAGTTCGTGGCGTAGCTCCGGGGGTGCGGCTTGCCTGACGACAGCGGCCCGGTCGTGCGCAGCGAGCTGCCGTCCGACGCCACGGAGATGTGCGGCGAACGTGCGATGGTGTACACGTCCACGTCCTCCATGGAATGGAGCACCATCGAGCCTTCTGACTTTTCGTACAGGCGCACGGCGGCTTCTTCTGGCGCGCAGCGCATTGCCGCGCCGATGTCAGCCAGCGACTTCCCCTCGTATTTGGCCTCGGCCGGGAACTGGGCGACCACGCACCCCTCTGCGCCGTGGAACCGTGCGATGTACTGCGCCGTGTCCTGCTTGACGCGGACACGGACGTCAGCGTCGGCAAGCAGCTTCAGCGTCGCCGCCCGTCCGCCTGCGAGCGCCCAGCGCGGGAACATCGACCCGCTGATGGACGTGCTCGACCACGGGTAGGGGTACTGGTCGCCAGCCACGTCAATCCCTTCCCGGCGCGCCCGTTCGATCCCCTCTACCAGCTCGCCGCCGCGCCCCCAGAACTTTGGCCCGACCGCCTTGACATGTGAGATTTCGACACGCACGCCTGTCCGGCGGCCTATCTCGACTGCCTCGGCATGGGCCGGGAACAGGCCACAAGCGTCGTCGCTCTCGGACCGCACGTGAGACGAGTAGAGCAGGCCGCGCTCGGCAGCCGGCCCCGCCAGTGCGATGACCTCCTCGGTCAGCGAGTACGACCCCGGGGCATACCAGAGGCCCGTCGAGAACCCCAGCGCGCCGGCGTCCAGGCTCTCCGACACCAGCCCGGCCATGCTGTCCAGCTCTTCAGTCGTGGGAGCGCGGGCGTCCATGCCCATGACTGCGGTGCGCACCGTGCCGTGGCCGACCTGCGTGGCCACGTTGATCGTGGACCCGGCCTTGTCCAGGGCCGCGAGGTAGCCGTCAAAGCCGGTCCAGCCCGGCTTGATGTCGCCGCCGGTCCGCGATAGCCGCTCTTCAAACTGGGCCCTCGCCATGCCGGTCAGCGGCGCGCAAAAACTCATGCCGCAGTTGCCGAAGAGCTCCAGGGTGACCCCCTGGGTCAGCTTGCTGTCGGCGAGCGGGTCCTGAAGGAAGGACATATCGCTGTGGGTGTGGAGGTCTATGAACCCCGGCGTGACAACCCGGCCGGAGGCGTCCAGCGTCTGCCGTGCCGCGTCGCCGGCCTGCCCGACGGCGACGATCTCGCCGCCAAGTACGCCGACGTCGGCCCTGAAACCCGGCGACCCGGTCCCGTCTATGACCGTCCCGCCCTTGATGAGGATGTCGAGCATTTGAGGCTCCAACTCCCGCGCTGATGATGGGCGCCAGCCCGCCCAGCCCGTCGCGCCGCGCAGTCTAACGCAGACCGGGTGTGGCGCACGAACGCCATGCCGACGTACACTTCCGCAGCTTCGGTCGCGTCTCTGGCGCGGGCCGGGGACGGTCCCCCAACACGACGGGCGTCGTATTGAATGTGAAGGTCAGGAGCAACACATGAAGTTCATCAAGTTCCAGAAGGGTGACCTGAAAGCCCACGCCGTCCTGGACGGCGAGACGGTCAAGCAGATCAGCGCATCGCCCCAGAACCCGTGGAAAGAGACCGGTCAGAAGTACAAGCTCTCAGAAGTCAAGCTGCTCGCGCCCATTGAGCACCCGGGCAAGATGCTCGCCCTGGCACTCAACTACGGCACGCACCTCCACGGGGCGGCGCGCCCCAGCAGGCCTGAGCCGTTTTACAAGAACTACAACTCCATCGTTGGCCCGGGACAGGCCATCATCATCCCGAAAGACGCCGGGAAAATAGACATGGAGGCCGAGCTGGTAGTCGTGATCGGCAAAGAGGCCCACAACGTCTCCGAGAACGACGCCCTGAAGCACGTCCTCGGCTACACCTGCGGCAACGACGTCTCAGCGCGCGAGTGGCAAGGCGGCCCAACAGCGGACAAGCAGTGGTGGCGGGCGAAGTCGTCTGACACCTTCGGGCCGATCGGGCCGTGGATTGAGACCGACATCGCAGATCCGTCGAAGTTGACCATCATCGGGCGCGTCAACGGCAAAGAAGGGCAGCGCTGCATCGCCTCGGAGATGATCTTCAATGTGCCGCAGGCGGTGTCGTTCATCAGCCGCTACGTCACCCTCAACCCTGGCGACATGATCTGGACTGGCACGTCCGGGTCCACGCCGCAGCTGAAGCCCGGGGACACAACGGAAGTGGAAATCGCGGGGATCGGCCTGCTCAGCAACCCCGTCAAGAGCGGCTAGACCTGGACCGGAACCACCGGGTAGGGGCGAATTGCATTCGCCCGCAGGACGCATAAGGGGCGAGTTGCATTCGCCCGCAGGACGCATAAACAGGGGCACGAGGTTTCGTGCCCCTGCTGCGCGTTTTTCGCTCGCCCCGAGCTTGTCGAGGGGCCCCGTTTTGCCTGTGAAGCCTGCGGGGTGACTACGAATACGGCGAGTGCCCGCGCGCCAGTGTCCCGTCTCCGAAATGGAGCTCCCAATTGACCCCTGACCCTAGACCCTCTCCCGCATGGGGAGAGGGAATGAAGGATTCGGCTCAGGCCTTCGGAGACGGGACACTAGTGTCCCGTCTCCGATATGGAGCTCCCAATTGACCCCTCACCCTGACCCTCTCCCGCAAGGGGAGAGGGAATGAAGGAATGGGCTCAGGACTTCTGAGACGGGACACTAGAACTTTCCCGCCAGCCCACCCTCTGTCAGCCAGTAGAACACCAGATACCCGCCAACGACGATCAGTATCCCTGCGGACACTGGCCCCACGTACGGCAACGCACGCCGGAGCTGGTTCACCAGCGCGCCCTTGAAAAGGGCGATCGCAAGGGTCAGGACTCCTATGACGAACGTCATGCCCAGGGCATAGGCGAAGAACTGCCCGGCCGCCGACCAGAACCCGCCCGTCGCCAGTGAGCTTGAGATCAGGCCCAGGAATATCGGCAGCGTGCAGCTCAGCGACGCCACCGCGTAGCTGATGCCGAACAGGAAGTAGCCCCGCAGGCTGGCGTCACGCGGGTCGCCGATGCGGCTTGCCACCCTCGACGCGGTGCCCGCGTAGAGCTTGCCGCCGGCCAGCACGTACGCCCCCAGCCCGGCCATCACGAACCCGAGCCCGAAGCCGACCCATGGGAAGACCGTCGCGACGGGCCGGGCCCCCGCGGTGACCGCCGTGCCAACCGTCCCGAACAGCAATACGAACCCGAGCCCAAGCGCGCCGCTAACGAGCAGCCCCTTCGACAGCCTGCGGCCCAGCCCGGCCTGCGCTGCGTCGTCCTCGTCGCTGACATAAAGAGTCAGGTAGGCGGGCAGCATGACGAAGCCGCACGGGTTCACTGTGGCGACCATCCCCGCCGCGAACGCAAAACCGAGCGGCAGCAGGTCGCCCAGGTTGCTGACGAGTGTCGACGACCGGGAGGACAGGTCCAGCACGCCGCCCACAGCGTCGTTGGGCTGCGGGCCAGAGACGAAGCCGCCAACCAGCGCAGCGACCACTGACAGCCCGGCGACCAGGCCCGGCCAGAGTAGCGCCCGGCCACTAATGCCGGACGGGTCGGTCGGGACGGCTGTCGCCTGACTGTCCAACTCGCTGGTCCTGGCCTTTCAGTTCATGTCCTGTCTTAGCCCACCCGAGCTATTAGGCGGCACCTGGCAGGATTGCTGATGAATGGGCGACCCGCCGACGGGCCCGCCGCAGTGTTTCCCCGCCCGGTTTCCCCGTACATCATCCTGTCACCTGAGATGCGAACGGGACCGCAACAGGTGCCCGTGCGGCATTACAAATGCGTGAACTCACGCCCCGCACTAAAACTGCTTCAAACCCGTACGGGCGGCCACTTTGACCATGGTTCCGGCGGGCGTCTAGGATGGGCGGGCCGGGCTTCCGGCATTGCACAGATTTTCTTTTCAAGCGGCGTCGCCAGCCCGCGCGCTTGAAGTTGACCAGAGCTTTACTAAGGATGCCAGCAATTAACGCGGGCCACCCTGAGGTGACCCCGCGCCAGATTTACCTTATCCCGCCGGAACCTTCCACCTCTCCCGACTCGACGCCGGGCCCAGCGGTGCATGTCGCCATCCGCGACCGTAAGGCGAAACGCCGCGTCCTCGACGCCCTCCAGAGCCGCCAGGACATACGCGTGTCCTCGGCGGACCAGCCTGGTCCGGCCGCAGCCCACGTCCGCGTCGTGTTAGCCCGGGAGCTGACGAAACACGCCCCGCACCTGGCAGAGACCCCGAGGGTGCTCGCCCTGGGCGACGTCGCGGACGACTCGACGCTGATTGGCGTCTGGCAATGCGGCGCCTGGGGCCTGCTGGAACTAGGTTGCAGCGGCGCAGACATCGCCGCAGTCGCCCGGCGGCTCTTCGCAGGAGAGTGCCAGGTCCTCGACGCCGTCTCCCGTCGCCCGGCAGCGGCCCGCCTCCTGTTGTCCAGGCTGGTCTTCGCCGATCGCAGCAACCGCCTGCCCTTCGCGGCGATAAGCCCGCTCTCCCCGCGCCAGGTCGAAATCCTCGCCGCCATCACAAAAGGCGAGTCCGGCACCGTCATTGCAGACCGGATGCACCTTGGCAAGCAGACCGTGAAAAACTACGTCCAGGACATCTTGACCAAGACAGGCGCAAAGACCCGTGCCCAGGCCGCCGCGGTCGCCGTGTCACTTGGCTGGCTGGCGCTTCAGACTGATATGTCGGCGCAGCCGGGCGTAGGGGACTGATCTCGCCGGGTGATACAATGACCCACTGGGCATTTTGATCGCGTTACGCGGAGTTCTCCGCGAGCGGTCTATCACGCCCGCGTCTATCGCCAGTGGCGCGACATCAGACCGTTTTGTGGGGGCTCACCTTTGACGACATCCGCACCTTCCGTGGCAGCAACACAGGCCGAAGTCCAGGGCCCGGTAGACCTCAAGACCTTGTTCACGGCGGGCGTCCACTTCGGCCACCCGTCCAAGCGCTGGAACCCGAAGATGGCGCGTTACATCTTCACCAAGCGCCGCGGCGCACACGTCGTCGACCTTGCCAAGACGATGGTCGCCCTCAACGACGCCAAGAACTACATCTCGAAAGTGGTCGGCGCAGGCGGCGACTGCCTGATGGTCGGCACGAAAAAGCAGGCCCAGGCATCCATTGAGCGGGAAGCCAGGCGCGCCGGTGCGTACTACATCAACCAGCGCTGGCTCGGCGGCCTCATGACCAACTTCCAGACCATCCAGAAGCGCATAGAGCGGCTCATCCTGCTCGAAGACCAGACCGCAAAAGGCGAGCTCCAGGTACAGACCAAGCGGGAAGCGCAGCACGTGCAGAACGAGGTCGCCCGCCTGAACAGGTCTCTTGGCGGGATCAAAGAAATGACCAAGCTCCCGTCCGTGATCTTCATGATCGACATCGGGCGTGAGGAGATCGCCGTCAAGGAGGCCCGCCGCCTCGGCATCCCCGTAGTCGCGCTGGTTGACACCAACTGCGACCCCGACCTTGTCCAGTACCCCGTTCCAGGCAACGATGACTCGGTCAAATCCATCGCGCTGATCACTTCGCAGATAGCTGACGCTATCATCGAAGGCCGGTCAATGGCGCGGAAGTCCCGCGAGGACAAGATGGCCGCCGAAGCTGAGCTGGAGGCCATGGAGGACCGCGCACGCGCCGACGCCCAGGCCGCCGCCGCTGCCCGGCTGGAAAAGCCTGAGTCGGTCATCGCCGTAAGGCTCCAGGAAGAGGAAGAAGAGCGCTCGGGCTAGGCTGTTCCGGCAGGCGCGCGGTTGTCGGACTCTCTTGAGGACTATTGACGTTGCAGATCACAACCGAAATGGTGAAGCAGCTCCGGGACAAGACCGGCGCGGGCGTGATGGACGCCAAGAAGGCGCTGGAGGCCGCCAGCGGCAACATGTCGAAGGCGGAGAAGGCCCTCGCCGAAAAAGGGCTCGCCAGCGCAGCGAAGAAGTTCGGTCGGCAGACCTCTGAAGGCGTCATCGCCTCATACGTACACGCCGGCAGCCGCATCGGCTCCATGGTGGAGCTCAACTGCGAGACAGACTTCGTCGCCCGGACCCCGGAGTTCCAGGACCTGGCGCGCAACCTCGCAATGCAGGTCGCAGCCATGTCGCCGCGCTACGTTGACCGGGCCCAGGTCCCTGCCGATAGCGCACCAGTCAAAGAAGAAGAGCTGCTCCTGGAACAGGCCTACATCCGCGAGCCGTCCAAGAAGATCGGGGACCTGATCAAAGAGCGCATGGGCAAAGTCGGCGAAAACATCCAGGTCCGGCGGTTCTCCCGCTTCGCCCTGGGCGAGTAAGAGGGGGCGGGGTGGCCCAGGCCGCGTACTCCAGGGTTGTGCTAAAGCTGTCCGGCGAGTCGCTCAAGGGTGAGCGCGAGTTCGGCATTGACCCGGCTACGACCTCTTTCATCGCTGAGGAGGTGCTTGCGGCCAAGTCCCTCGGGGGACAGATCGGCCTGGTCGTCGGCGGCGGGAACATCTGGCGGGGCGCCAGCTACGAAGCGGCCGGGATGGACCGCTCCACCGCAGACTCCGCCGGGATGCTGGCCACAATCATCAACGCGCTTGCCCTCCAGGACGCCCTGGAGCGCCACGGGCTCGAGGTCAGGACGCAGACCGCGATCTCGATGCCCTCGGTCGCTGAGCCCTATATCCGCCGGCGCGCCATCCGCCACCTCGACAAAGGGCGCGTCGTAATATTCGCAGGCGGCACCGGCCAGCCTTTCCAGACCACCGACACTGCGGCGGCGCTGCGCGCCCTTGAGATCGGCGCCAACGTGCTGCTGATGGCCAAGAACAACGTGGACGGCGTCTACGATGCCGACCCCAACCGCGAACCCTCAGCCAAAAAATTCGACCGCCTCACCCACCACCAGGCGATTACACTCAGGCTGAAGGCACTTGACTCCACCGCGCTATCGTTCTGCATGGAGAGCAACCTGCCAATCGTCGTCTTCAACATGTTCAAGCGTGGGAACCTGAAAGCGGTGATCGAAGGCCAGGCGGTGGGTACGTTAATCATGGACACCGAGTCTGATGGCACGCCGGCGGCCGCCCCGGCGCGCTAAACCCCGTGCCAGCCGCGTGTTGAGCCCGCACCGCCCTCGCCGGTCCCCAGGAGGGCCGCCAGTATGACAGAAGCCGCCCTGCAGGACGCCAAACGGAAGATGGACGGCGCACTCCAAGCGCTCGACCGCGACTACGCCGGCGTGCGCACCAACCGCGCCAGCCCCGGCCTGGTGGACCAGATCCGGGTGGACTACCACGGCACCGAGATGCCCCTCAACCAGCTGGCACAGGTCTCAGTAGGCGACGCACGCACCCTGGTGATACAGCCGTGGGACAAGACGGCAGTCCCCATGATCGACAAGGCCATCCAGAAGTCTGACCTGGGCATCATGCCGAGGGTCGACAAGGATGTCATCCGTATCACCATGCCTGCCCTGACAGAGGAGCGCCGGCGCGACATCGTCAAGCTGCTCCGCAAGCGCGGTGAAGAGGCCAAGATCGGCCTCCGCAACGTCCGCAGGGAAGCCCAGGACGCCATCCGCGCCGCAGAAAAGGCCGGCGAGAACACAGAAGACCAGTCGAAGCGGTTCCAGACGCAGCTGCAAAAGCTCACAGATGAATCGGTCGCCAAAGTCGACGCCTCCGGCTCCAGGAAAGAGGCCGAGGTGATGCAGGTCTGACCGCCCGCAGCCCCCGAGCCACAGCCGCTACGGCACCCCTGAGAGGGGTCTCGCAGGTGCCCACGATCAGGGCGAAGTCGCCCCGCGCCGCGTCTTCCCATGCCTCTGCCGCCGCAACTCGCACCCGGCCCAAAGGCTCAGCCCCGCCCCGGCACGTCGCGATCATCATGGACGGCAACGGCCGCTGGGCGCAGGCCCGCGAGCTCACCCGTCTCGAAGGCCACGAAGCCGGTTACAAGAACATAGAGCCCGTCCTGGAGTGGCTCGGCGCCGCAGGCGTCAAGTACGTGACCCTCTTCGGGTTCTCAACTGAGAACTGGGGTCGCCCGGATGATGAGGTGAACGGCCTCCTGGACCTGCTCGCGCTCGGGCTTGACGAACAGGTCGAGCGGCTGCACCGGCGCAATACCAGGATCATCCACATAGGCCGCAACGACCGCATCTCAAAGGACTTGCGTGAAGGCATCCGCCAGGCAGTCAGGACAACAGCCCGCAACACCGGCCTGACCCTCTGCGTGGCGTTCGACTACGGGGGGCGCCAGGACATCGTCCAGGCCGTGCAGCGGGCCATCGCCGACGGCGTAACGCCCGACCAGGTCACCGAGGAGTCCTTCACGGCGCGCCTGTACACGGCCGGCGTGCCTGACCCGGACCTGGTCGTCCGCACCGGCGGCGAGTTCAGGATCAGCAACTTCCTGCTATGGCAGTCTGCCTACGCCGAGTTCTACTCAACGGAATGCAACTGGCCTGACCTCAGCGCGACAGAGTTAGGCGCAGCCCTTGGCGCATTCGCCAGCCGGGACCGGCGGTTCGGTCGAGTCAGCCAGTCGACCCAGGCGGCGCCAGGGCGCGGGGGCCCGCGGCCTAGTGTGAAACAGTAGCCGCCGGCAGGCCGGACGGCGGCAACTTCAACAGCGCCCGGACTGATGAGGCCGACTGCCCCGGGTCATCCTCCTAAATGCCCCTATACCGGCAGGGGCGGCAGCCCACCGAATGTGGGCGCCGGTCAGTGAGAAGCCCGAACTCCCTTACGGGCCACCATAGGGGCCGACAGCTCGGCTGGCACGGTCACCTGGTCAGGCACTGCGCTCCCCGATCGCCATGTCTCTCTCCAGCAAAATAAAACCCGCTGCACCTCAACGTGCGGGCTTTTTGAACGCCAACCTCAAGCGGCGGCTGCTGACCGCGGCCATCGGGGTCCCCGTCCTGCTCCTTGCGGTACTGGGGGGACTGCCATGGGTGTCCGCCATCACGCTGTTGGCCGCTGCGGTCGGCGCTTGGGAGATCGCCCGCCTGTCAGGCGACGCCGGAGCGCGGAGGTACGTGATCGCGTTCCCTGCCGTTGCTCTGGTCGCGACAGGAGTGGCAGTCGCCGGGCTGAGCGGCAACGGCCCCCAGTCGTCCAGCGCGCCCGGCGTGTTCGCGGGAGCCGCTGCGGCCCTGGGCATCGCCGCGGGCATCGCAGTCAGCAACGCCAGGCCTCGCAACGACTACCGTGCGGTGCTCGCTGCGGTGGCGGCCGTCTACTTCGGCGCACTGCTCGCGCACGGCCCGGGCCTGGCGGCGCGTGAAAACGGACGCGACTGGCTCCTGATCGCGCTGCTCGGCACGTTCGCCATCGACAGCGCGGCATACTTCGCGGGCCGGGCGGTCGGTCGCAGGAAACTGGCACCCAGGATCAGCCCGAGCAAGACCTGGGAAGGCGCATTCGCCGGCCTCGCAGCTGGCCCGATCACGGTCATCGCCTTCAACGCGCTTATCGGCCCCGGCATCGCTGCATGGCAGGCGGGGGCTATCGGGCTCGCGGTGAGTGTTGGCGGGATCGCCGGGGACCTCGCCGAGTCTGGGCTCAAGCGCGCTGTGGGCGTCAAGGACTCCGGAGTCATCGTCCCGGGGCACGGCGGCATCTTGGACCGGATAGACAGCCTGGCTCCGAACCTGGCAATCGTATACTGGGCCGCAGCATGGACAGGCGCATGAAAAGACTGGTCATCCTCGGCTCCACTGGCTCGGTAGGGCGGCAGACGCTGGACATTGTACGCTGCTTCCCCGACGAGTTCGAAGTGGTCGCGCTCTGCGCTGGACGGAACGTCGAAGAACTCCGGCGCCAGGTCGCAGAGTTCAAGCCTGCGTTCTACCACTGCTGGGACCGTGACGCCGGCATCCGTGGCGCCAAGTACGTGCACCCGGAGGACATCGTCGGCCTACCGCAGGTGGACATCGTCGTGGCGGCCATGTCCGGCTCGGCGGGCATCACCTCGGCGTTCAGGGCGCTAGAGGCCGGAAAGAAGCTGGCCCTGGCCAACAAAGAGCCCGTCGTCATGGCCGGCGACCTCCTGATGGAAACCGCCCGGCGTTGCGGCGGCCAGGTACTGCCCGTCGACAGCGAACCATCCGCAATCTGGCAGTGCATCCGGGGCGAGGACGCGCCCCCCAGGAAGCTCATCATCACGGCATCGGGCGGCGCGTTCCGGGACCGCGTCTGGGAATCGCTACGGGATGTCACCCCGGATGAGGCGCTCCGCCACCCGACCTGGAAGATGGGTCAGAAGATCACCATCGACTCGGCCACGCTGATGAACAAGGCCTTTGAGGTCATCGAGTCCCGCTGGCTGTTCGGGATGCCTTATGAGCAGATCAGCGTCGTGATACACCGCCAGAGCATCATCCACTCGATGGTCGAGTTCGCCGACGGCTCCGTGAAGGCGCAACTGGGGCCCGCTGACATGCGCTACCCGATCCAGTACGCGCTCTTCTACCCAGACCGGCGCGCCAACCCCACGCTGCCAGCGTTTGACCCCCTCAAGCCCGGCACGCTCACGTTTGAGGCGCTGCGCCCGTCGCTCTACCCCTGCTTCCAGCTCGCACTCACGTACGCCGCCCGCGGCGGGACCTGGCCCGCGGTGTTGACAGGCGCAGATGAGGCCGCGGTGGGCCTGTTCCTGGCAGGGAAGATCAGATTTAACGGCATGCCGGACATCGTGGCTGCGACTCTCGCGAAGCACACCCCGAACATGTCGCCCGGCCTCGAGGACGTCATCCAGGCCTGTGCCTGGGCGGCTCAAGAAACCCTCAACAATCACGGGCAATAATTGGGAATGGCTTCGGCGGGATGCGCCGCGCCTGGGTGGCCCACCGCTCGCCCTGAGCTTGTCGAAGGGCGAGCGGGCAAGCGCCGTCTCACCGTAATGGCTCAACGGCTTCGGCTCGCCGGCAGCCAAATACTGGGCCCTGCCGCCACCCCGATGGCCGAGTTTGAGTGATACTTGTAGGGCATGCCAGACACGTTCTTCGCAGGTGTAATCACCTTCCTACTGGTGCTCGGCCCGCTCGTCATCCTTCACGAGCTGGGCCACCTGTTGGTCGCCCGCCGCTTCGGCGTGAAGGTCATCGAGTTCGGCTTCGGGTTCCCGCCCAAGGCCGGCGGCCTCTGGACCGGACGTACCGAAGTTAAGCTCACCCCCCTCACCCGGTTCGACTTCCCCGAAGGCCGGGACGGCCTGCGTCGCGGCCGCGTCGTGACCGTGATGACGATGCCCGGCGACAACGGTGAAATCGCCGCACGCACCATACGTGACCATTCCGGCAAGGCGGATGCCGACGAGCGCGTCCACGGCGGCCAGCTCATCTTCGGGAAGCTGCGTGAGGCCACCGACGGCAGCATCACCATCTCCGAGATGCTGTGGTCCTTCAACTGGCTGCCCCTGGGCGGCTTCGTCCGCATGATCGGCGAGGAAGACCCCAACGCTCCCGGGAGCCTGGCCAGCAAGCCCCGCATCCAGCGCATCGCCGTCATGGCCGCCGGCGCAGGCGTGAACCTCATCATCCCGTTCGTCCTGTTCCCCGTCATCCTGCTCATCCCGCAGCAGGTGACGGTCGGCGACGTCATCCTCACCAACGTACTGCCAGGCTCGCCGGCTGAACTGGCCGGGCTCAAGGCAGGCGACAAGGTCCTGAAGGTGGACGGGCGCAAGGTTGAACAGACCGCTGACCTCCAACAGGCGGTCACGGTGAAACTCGGCGGTGAAAGCACCTGGGAGGTGCTCAAGGCCCTGCCTGACCCGTTCCCGCAGCCCGGCGCCGAGGCCTACCAGTACCCGGACCCGCCCGAGAAGATCACGCTGAAGCCCCGCTGGAAGCCGCCGCGGCGCCAGGTCGTCGACGTAGCCACCGATGAGACCACCCAGATCACCCTGACCAAAGCCAGGCTTTACGACACGGCCACCGGGCTCAACGACCGGCTTCGCGTCGTGCCAGGAGAACCGGCGGACACGCTGCGGGAGATCTCGGTCGAAGACGCCCGCAGATTCTCGCCGCTCATCGTGCCAGGCGACGAACTGAAAGTCGTCGTTGAGGTCAAGGACCCGCGCCAGGAAATCGCCTTCGTCGACGCCCGCCGCCATGACTCCCGCCTCGGGCTCAACTTGTACCTGCAAGAAGGTGCGGTCGGCGTCACCATGCAGACCGCCAGGGCGCAGACCGTAACGCGCAGCCTGCCGCCGTGGGAGGCGGTCCCCGAAGGCCTGCGCGGCGCAATGGACGTCATAGTCCTGACCAAGAACGGGATACTGGCGATGGCGCTGGGCAGCCGGAACCCGGCTTTTGCCGGGCCCTCGACGGTCGGGCCCATCGGCATCGGGCAGCTCACGGGCGAGGTCGCCACCGCGGACGCCACCTTCGTGGCGAAGCTGGTGACGCTGGCGAGCCTGGCCGGCGCCCTCAGCTTCTCCTTGGCGGTCATCAACATCCTGCCCATCCCGGCGCTTGACGGCGGCAGGGTGCTGTTTGTGGTCATCGAATGGGCGCGCCGCGGCAAGCGCGTCTCCCCGCAGCGCGAGGGGCTTGTTCACCTCATCGGCTTCATAGTCCTGCTGACGTTCATCGCCCTGGTCTCCATCAAAGACATCCTGCGCATTTTCCGCGGCGAGAGCTTCTTTTAGACGCAATCCGAATGCTCCCCCTCCCGGCGCGTGACGCAAGCCCCCTCTCCCGGCGGGAGAGGGTTGGGGTGAGGGGGGAGTTTCTCTGGGTCTGGGACACTGGATACGGCGCGCGCGCCTAAGGCAGGGGCGCTGCGGTCCGGCACCCCCGTCCGCGGAGTCCATCCAGAGATCGCGCCCCTGCCAGCGCGCCATCTCAATGGCCGGTTAACCCGGGCAATGTAAACTGCGGCCGGTTGATTGACGACGCCCAACAGCTCCCCGATTCCGGCCAGGAGAAACAGGTCTTGAGCGAACTAGCGCGGACAGCCCAACAGGCGACGCTCAGGTGGCCATCGCAGCAGTCCGCGGACGCGGCCCGAGACGCCCGGTCAAAAGCAGCATCGGTCGGCGCCTGGGGCCACCGGAAAAGCACCCGGGTCGTCAAAGTCGGGCCCGTTCCCATCGGCGGGTTCAACCCGATAGTCGTGCAGTCCATGACTGACACCGACACCGCGGACGCACCCGCGACCGCAGCTCAGGTCAAGCTGCTCGCCGACGCTGGCAGCGAGATCGTCCGTGTCACCGTGAACAACGACGACGCCGCTCGTGCAGTGCCCGAGGTGCGGCGTCGCCTGCATGACCTCGGCTGCGACGTGCCGCTGGTCGGCGATTTCCACTTCATCGGGCACCGCCTACTCACCGAGCACCCCGACATGGCACGGACCCTCGACAAGTACCGCATTAACCCCGGCAACGTGGGCCGCGGCCCACGCCACGACGACAACTTCCGAGCCTTCATTGAGGTCGCGAAGCATCACGGCAAACCCGTGCGCATCGGGGTCAACGCCGGCAGCCTCGACCCCGAAGTCCTGGCCTCGAAGATGGACGACAACGCCCGCCGGCCCAACCCGCTCTCCGCGGAAGAGGTCGAGCGGGCGTCCCTGGTGGATAGCGCGCTCGGCAGCGCAGAGGCCGCGGTCGAGTTCGGCCTCCCTGAAGACCGCATCATCATCTCCTGCAAGGTCTCCCGCGTCGGCCAGATGGTGGAGACCTACCGGGAGCTTGCCCGACGCACTGACATCCCCCTGCACCTGGGCCTCACCGAGGCTGGGATGGGGCAAAAAGGCGTCGTCGCCACGACCGCGGCGCTGTCGCTCCTGCTCGCAGAGGGCATCGGCGACACCATCAGGTCCAGCCTGACCCCTGAGCCCGGCGGCGACCGTGCCACCGAAGTCCGCCTCTGCCAGGACATACTCCAGGTCCTGGGGCTGCGCTCGTTCCGTCCGTCCGTCACGGCATGCCCCGGCTGCGGCCGGACGACGTCGGCCCTCTTCCGGGAGCTGGCTCGGGACATCCAGCTCCACATGGACCGCAAGATGCCAGAGTGGAAGGCCCGCTACCCCGGCGCGGCGACCCTGAAAGTAGCCGTCATGGGGTGCGTCGTCAACGGCCCGGGCGAATCCAGGGCGGCTGACCTTGGTATCTCGCTGCCCGGGACCGGCGAATCGCCAAGGGCGCCCGTGTTCGTCGACGGCCAGCGCGTAACGTTTCTGGAGGGCGACAGCATCGCCCGCGACTTCATCCAGATGGTCGAGGGCTACGTGGTGAAGAGGTGGGGTCCCGGCGCCGCGCTGCCACAGGCTTAACGGCCCTACCGTTTCGCGATACCCTGTCTTTTTGCTCGCACGGGCCGCTACATGCGCCGGGTGCGCGCCCCGTCCGGGCCGTCAGATCGAACAGACCCTTTCCGGTCAGGAAAGGGGCCGGGGACCCACATGCGCTATTCGAAGTACTTCCTCAAGACCCTCCGCGACGCGCCGGCCGACTCCGAGACCGTCAGCCACGTGCTTCTCGCCCGCGCCGGCATGGTGCAGCAGATCGCAGCAGGCATCTTCAACTACATGCCGGTCGGCTGGCGCAGCATCTCGAAAATCAAGAACATCATCCGCGAGGAGATGGACCGGGCAGGCGGCCTCGAAGTCAACATGCCCGTCGTGCAGCCCCTGGAGCTTTGGGAGCAGTCCGGCCGGGCCAAGACGTTCATCCCGCCGCTCGCCGAGTTCACCGACCGCCGGGAACGCCAGATGGTCCTCGCGCCCACTCACGAAGAGACGGTCACGACCATGGCCAAGGCCGGCATGGACAGCTACCGCAACCTGCCGTTCACGCTCTACCAGATCCAGACCAAGTTCCGTGACGAGCCGCGCCCGCGCGCCGGCCTGCTGCGCGTGCGCGAGTTTGAGATGAAGGACGCCTACTCCTTCGACGCCGACCAGGCTGGCCTGGACCGCTCCTACCAGGCCATGGTGGACGCCTACAAGCGCATCTTCACCCGCTGCGGGCTCCGGGCCGTCATGGTCGAGGCCGACAGCGGAGCCATCGGCGGCAAGGCGTCCAGCGAGTTCATCCTGCTCGCAGAGTCCGGCGAAGACACCGTGCTCCTGTGCGACCGCTGCGGCTACGCCGCGAACGTCGAAAAGGCGCAGTTCAAGAAGCCCTCCCTGCCACCAGAAAAGCCCCTGCCGATGGAGAAGTTCGCCACTCCCGGCGTGAAGACCATAGACGACCTGGCGAAGTTCGCAGGCGTCCCCGTCGCCAGGACAATCAAGGCGGTGTTCTACACCGTTGGCGACAAAGTTATCATCGCCGCCGTCCGGGGCGACCTGGCGGTCAACGAAATCAAGCTGCGCAATGCCCTTGGGGGCACGGAACCTCGTCTGTCCACGCACGCAGAGGTCAACAAGGCCGGCCTCGTCGCCGGCTCGGCGTCTCCGGTGGGCCTGCCCGGCTACCACGTCGTGGCCGACGATTCCCTACGCCTCGGCAACAACTTTTTCGCTGGGGCGAACGAGGACGGCCACCACCTCAGCAACGTCAACTTCCCACGCGACTTCGAGGCAGACGTCGTTGCCGACATCGCCACCGCCCGGGCCGGCTACGGCTGCCCGAACTGCGACGGTGTCCTGGTCGCAAACCGCGGGATCGAAGTCGGGCACGTCTTCAAGCTGGGAAGTGTCTACAGCGAGAAGATGGGCGCACTCTTCAGCGACGTCACCGGGGTGCAGCGCCCGGCGCTCATGGGCTGCTATGGGATCGGCGTCGGGCGGCTGCTCGCAGCGGCCATTGAGGCGAACAACGACGACAAGGGCATGCTCCTCCCCCGGGCTATTGCCCCCTTCGAGGTCTACCTGGCCGGCCTGAACCTGGAGGACGCCGCTGTGCGCACCGCCGCCGACCGGCTCTACCAGGACCTGGAAGCGGCGGGCATCGAGGTGCTGTTCGATGACCGGGACGAGGGGCCCGGCGTTAAGTTCGCAGACGCGGACCTGATCGGCCCGCCGGTGCGCGCAGTCGTCAGCAAGCGCAGCCTCCAGGCCGGAGGCATCGAGATCAAGCGCCGAAGAGACAGCGGCCGCGGCGAGGTCAAGCCCCTCGCCGACGCGGTCCCCGCCCTGAGAGCGGCGTTGGCGTCATAGCGCGGTCCGCTCGCAGAGTCGGTGGCTCCGTCCGTCCGGCCCGTGGTCGCTGACGTGACGCAGTCATGGCATGCTCGGAGCCGCGACGTGTCAGCTGCTATCGCCCCGTCGTCGTCGCCTCTCTGGCAGTCACCAGGACATCCTGAAAATCCTCGAACGGGAAATACTTCCAACCGTTGCGCTCGGCCAGCTTCGCCAGTGATGAACGGGCGACCAGGATGTCCGGCTCGGACGCGACGCAGGCGTCGGAGGCGCCGTCTCCGGCAAACAACACCTGCCTCCCCTGGCGCTGGAGCCGCCACACTCGGGCGCACTTGCAGAGCCCGTTGCGGACACAGGCCGGCGTGCCGTCGGGAAACACGATCCGTTCTTTGCGCGAGGGGTCAAAGTTCACAGACAGGCAGACGAACGGCAGGTCGGCCAGGCCCGCCGACTCCAGGATGGGCCTCAAGTAGAACTCCATGCCGTTCGAGGCGACCTCGATCGGGATTCCCCGTGTCAGGGCGAAGTCCACGAGCTCTCGCAGCCCCGTGCGCACCCTCGCCACCTCCAGCGCGTAGGCCACCATCTCCCCGAGGCGCTCGCCAGGCAGGTGACTGATCTCCTGCTCCCAAAGTTGGCGGATGGTGACCTCACCGCGACCGAACCGCTCTTCGAGCGCGTCCCAGCCAGGCAGCCCGAACCGTTTCACGATGGCATCGCCGATGTCGCGCTCGGTGACAGTGCCATCGAAGTCAAGGACGATCGCCAGAGGTTTCATCATGGTCCCCGCGGCAAGAGGCCTGAATTTAAGAAGGTGCGGCCCCGCAACGCCAGTGTAGGGCCGCGCAGTTGCCATGCAGCAGACCGGAGCCGCGCGGTCGAGATCACGTTTGGCCCGCGAGCACTGGCTTCGTCGCGGCAAGTCAGGCGGGCTGGACGGCTAGCCAGCGGGCAGAGCCGCCGTCCGTTGCCGCCGGGCACGCAGGCCTGCTAAGATGCGGAGTGGTCTGGCTTGGATCGAGGGTCAGGCTTTGAGGAAGTGGGCTGGGCCCACTTCTTTGTTCATATGGGACATCACGGGTGACCTCGGAGCGACACGGTTGAAGAACGAACTACTGCTTGCCGTCACGCAACTCGCCGCAGAGCGAGCGTTGCCGCACAAGATCGTGGTGCTTGCCGTGGAGGCGGCTCTGGCCTCCGCTTACAAGCGCGACCCGCAGGCTGGCGGCCAGGACGTGCAGGTCACGATCAACCCGGACAGCGGCGACGTGACCGTGAAGACGGTCCGGCACGTCGTGGAGACGGTCGAGGAGCCGCTGGCCCAGCTCACCGTCGATGAAGCAAGGAAGATCAAGCCCGACGCCCAGGCTGGCGACATCATCGTCACCGGCTCCATTCCCCACAAGCCGGGCCGCATCGCCGCGCAGACCGCCAAGCAGGTGGTGATGCAGCGGCTGCGCGAAGCGGAGCGGGACCTGGTCTTTGACGAGTACGCCGACAAGAAGGGCGAGGTCCTCACTGCCACGGTCCAGCGGATAGAAGCCCGGTACATCACAGTGGACCTCGGCAGGGCCGAAGCGGTGCTGCCGCCGCAGGAGCAGTCGCAGTTCGAGCGCTACCGGCCCGGACAGCAGCTCAAGTTCTACGTCGTCGACGTTGCGCGCACGGCCCGCGGGCCGGAAATCATCATCTCCCGGACCCACCCGGACCTTCTCAAGCGCCTGTTCGAAATGGAAGTGCCTGAGATCTTCAACGGCGCGGTCGAGATCAAGGCCATTGCCCGCGAGCCAGGGTCGCGCAGCAAGGTCGCCGTCCATTCCTTGCAGCAAGGCGTCGACGCCGTAGGCGCCTGCGTTGGCCTGCGCGGGATGCGCATCCAGAATGTGGTCAGCGAGCTCCTCGGCGAAAAGATAGACGTAATTGAGTGGAACGAGGACCCCGGCCGCTTTATCGCGAACTCGCTGAGCCCGGCCGTCGTGGAGAAGGTAACGCTGGACGACGCCACCCGCACGGCGACTGTGGTGGTGCCGGACAGGCAGCTGTCCCTGGCGATTGGGCGCGAGGGCCAGAACGCCCGGCTTGCCGCAAAGCTTTCGAACTGGCGGATTGACATTCAGGGCACCACGCAGGCCCTGCAGCCTGTCGCAGCGGCGCCAGGCGATATGACCGCGGTCGCAGAGGCGCCCGCAGCTGTCGTCGCGTCGGCCGCTCCCGCGCCCGCTCCAGTGGCGCCGGCCCCGGTAGTTGCGAGGCCGGAAGTGTTTGCGCCTGCAAGACCAAGGCCCGAAGTCATGCCTGCGGCGCCAGTGCCTGGCCGCATGGAAGAAGAGCTCGCCCTCAAGCAGCTTGAAGAGCAGCTGGCCACGCTGGAACGGCAGGACGCGGAGCGCAAGGTAGTGGAGGCCGCTGCGGCTGCCAAGGACGTTTCCTCGGAGGACCTGTGGCAGGTCCCCAGCACCGAAGCTGCGCCGCAGGAAGCCGGAGTGCTCCGCTTCGCAGAGGACATCATGGCGGAGCGCGATATCTTCGAAGGACGGCGAGGCGGTCGTGGGAAGAGACCAGGCCCGAAGCCCAAGCGCAAGCCGGCCACCGGGGGCGGGAGGTAGTTCGCGAGCCAGTGCCGCGAGCAGTGCGGTTGACTGACAGCGCGGCAAGCGGGCGGGCGCCTGCCCAGGCAGTTCTGCGCCCGAGGCATTACCCGGAGCGCACCTGCGTCGTGTGCCGTAAGAAGCGCCCTAAACACGAACTGGTCCGGGTCGTCCGCACACCTGAGGGCCTGGTAAAGCCAGACCTTTCAGGCAAGGCCAATGGCCGCGGGGCCTACCTGTGCCCGGATGCGGCCTGCTGGGCGGCTGGAGTGAACAAGGGCCGGCTGGCCCAGGCCCTTTCGGTGACTTTGACCGAGGAGTCCAGGCAAGAACTCCTTGAAATGGCAAAACAGAAGTTTGGCCCTGGGGCATAACCCGGGCTGGGACTGAGGGATCAATGGTAGCGAGACGTCCAGGTGCGCCATTCCGAAGGCCGAGCCGGCCCGGGCCAACGAGGTCGCGGCACGCGCCTGCGCCCATTTCGCCCGGGCCCCGTCCGGCGACGGTCCCTGAGCGGCCACAGCCGCCAGCCGCGCCCGTTGAGCTGCCCGCTGAGCTAACCGTTGGCCAGCTGGCAGGCGTTCTGAAGCACTCGCCGGTCGAGATCATAAAGGCCCTCATGCGCCAGGGCATCATGGCGGGCATTAACCAGACGATCGACTTCGACACCGCCGCCCGCGTTGCTTCCGGACTAGAGATCCCGGTCCGCAAGCCCAAAACGCGCTCAGAGAGCACCGCCGGCGTCCGCGTTGGCATCGACGAGCAGATGACCGAGGCCACTGCGAAACCGCGGCCGCCCGTCGTGACCGTCATGGGCCACGTCGACCACGGCAAGACCACGTTGCTGGACGCCATCCGCGGCACGCAGGTGGCTGCGGGCGAGGCGGGCGGGATCACCCAGAGCATCGGCGCCTATCAGGTCGAAAAAGACGGCAAGAAGCTCACGTTCATAGACACGCCAGGCCACGCCGCGTTCACCGC
Organism: uncultured Thermoflexus sp.; assembly: GCA_964456315.1. Taxonomy (GTDB): domain Bacteria; phylum Chloroflexota; class Dehalococcoidia; order Lucifugimonadales; family Lucifugimonadaceae; genus SHXW01. Next base: position 3,067 of record CAYWBD010000439.1, on the reverse strand, counting down.
GATGCGCGCCAGCGGTGCCCAGGTGACAGACGTCGCTGTGCTGGTGGTCGCCGCAAACGACGGAGTGCAGCCCCAGACAGTGGAGGCGATCGACCACGCCAACGCCGCCAAGGTGCCGATCGTGGTGGCGATCAACAAGGTGGACGCCGCGGGCGCGGACGTCGACCGCGTCAAGGGCCAACTTGCGGAAAAAGGCGTCGTCCTCGAGAGCTACGGCGGAGACGTCGTCTCAGTCGAGGTCTCCGCGCTCAAGAAGACCGGTATCGCCGAGCTGCTCGAGGCCATTCTGCTCGTAGCCGAGATCGCTGAGCTCAAGGCAAACCCGGACCGGCCTGGCATCGGCGTCGTGATCGAGTCCCATGTTGACCGGGCGCGCGGGCCCGTCGCCACCGTTATCGTGCGCGCCGGCACGCTCAGGACCGGCGACAACGTGGTCGCGGGCACGCAGCGAGGCCGCATCCGGGCCATGATCGACGGCATGGGCCGTGAGGTCAGCGAGTCCGGCCCGGCGTCTCCGGCCCAGGTGCTCGGGCTGAGCGGCCTCCCCAGGGTGGGAGACCAGTTTGACGTCGTTGAAGATGAGAAGACGGCGCGCGCCCTGGTAGAAACCCGCGAGCGCATCGCCGCCCAGCGCGGCGAGACGCGGGCTGCGCCAACGCTCGCCGAGGTCATGCGCCGCGTCCACACAGGCGAGACCAAGGTCCTGAACCTGGTGATCAAGACGGGCACACAAGGCAGCGTCGACGCTGTGCGCAGGGCCGTGGAAGCTGTCGCAACGCCCAACGTCCAGGTCCAGATCGTGCACGTGGCCGCCGGCGGTGTCGCCGAGTCCGACGTGATGCTGGCCGCTGCGTCGCAGGCGATCGTCCTGGCCTACGACACCGACATCGAGCCCGGCGCCTCCCGCAGCGCAGCGCAGCAGGGTGTGGAGATCAGGCACTACAAGATCATCTACGAACTGGTGGACCACGTCGCGGCCGCTGCGAAGGGCCTGATCAAGCCAGAAGAGCGCGAGGTCGTGCTGGGACACGCCAATATTCAGCAGGTGTTCCCGCTCGGCAAGAAGAACCAGATCGCCGGCGTGCGGGTCACAGACGGGCTGTTCCGCCGCAACTCACAGGTCCGCGTGCTGCGCAAGGGCGTGCTGATGTTCACTGGCAAGATCGGCTCCATGAAACACCTCAAGGAGAGCGTGCGAGAGCTTGCCACGAACTTCGAGGGCGGGCTGGTGCTGGAGGGCTTCACCGACTACAAGGCAGGAGATGTCCTGGAGGCCTTCGAGGTCCAGACGACCGCCTAGGATCCACGGCCCGGGGCCGCGCTTCGCAGGCCGGGCATTGCCGGCCGGTGTCGCGCCGCCCGGTCGGGCCGGCGAGGCAACCGCGGCGACTTCGGCCAAACCTGCGCCTGCCGCCGCCGCGGTCGATAGGCTGCGTCCTGGCCGCCTGGCCCTCGGGTACACACCGTGCCCGTCGTGCCCCCGAGGAGTCCCATGAGCCGTCGGACCGAGCGCGTCAACAACACCCTTCGCCGCGAGCTCGGCGCGGTCATCTCCGGGACGCTGCGCGACCCGCGCCTGCCCCTGATGACATCGGTCACCGACGTCGAGTGCACCTCTGACTTTGCAGAGGCGTGGGTCTCCGTGAGCGTGCTCGGCAGCGAGGCCGACCAGGCCCACGCCATCGAGGCGCTGCGCTCTGCCGCCGGGCTGCTCCGCCATGAACTGGCGGCGCGCATAAGCACCCGTCAGATCCCGCGCCTGCATTTCAAGATTGACACGTCGATCCAGAAGGCAGCAGACCTGGTCGCGCTCATTGACCGTGTAGCAGCAGAAGACCGCAAACGGCCCGTCCGCCGCCCGCCGGACGCTGCGCCTGGTCAGCCAGACGGTGCCGCGGATGAAAAACAGGCCGCACCCGGGACACAGTCCCCTTGACCGGCGCCGGCATCCGGTCGGGGCCTGCCCGCGGGTTCCTTAACGTGAACAAAGAACGCGGCATTACCTCGACGGAGGTCGTGCGGCGCGTCAAGCGCCTCACCGGCGCGGCCAAGGTAGGCCACGGGGGCACCCTGGACCCGCTGGCTGAGGGGGTGCTGCCGGTCTGCCTGGGCGCGGCAACCCGCTTCGCCGACACGGTCCTCCTCGGGACCAAGGCGTACGTGCTCACGGTGCACCTGGGCACGGCCACGGACACGTTCGACTCTGAGGGCGCTGTCGTGTCAGACTCGGATGCGTCGGGGGTCACCGCTGACCAGGTCAGCGCGGCATTGACACAGTTCCGTGGCCGGATCAAACAGGCGCCGCCCATTTACAGCGCTCTGAAGCAGGACGGCATGCGGCTGTACGACCTGGCCCGTGCGGGCATCGAGGTGCACACACAGCCGCGGGAAGTTGAGGTCCACCGGGTCAGCCTGGCGCGGTGGGCGTGGCCAAAGTTCGACCTCGACCTCGAGTGCGGCCACGGCTTCTACGCACGGTCCCTCGCGCATGACCTGGGAGCGGCGATGGGAACGGCCGCGCATATGTCGGGGCTGTGCAGGACACGCGCCGGCAAGTTCAGGATCGAAGACGCATCGACGCTGGCAGACCTGGATGCTGGCGTCGCGGCCGGGACGTGGCGGGACCTGCTCTTTCCGGTGGACTGGACGCTGGAACACCTCCGCGCAGTTGTGCTGAGCGAGCGACATGAGGCGCAAGTCCGGAACGGGCAGCCGCTGGCAGCGGGGGACTTGAGCGAAAGCCTGGCGGGCAGCCCGGAGGGCGAACAAGTCCGCGCCTATGGCCTCGATGGTGAGCTTGTGGCTGTGTTGACCGCCGGCCCGCCCGGCCGCGGTTGGCGGCCTACTCACGTCGTCCCACCGGCCTGAGGTCACAGCCGTGGGGTCAGCCCCCGGCCAGGCAGGCAAAGCCGTAACATCGGCGACCGGACGCTGGCGCTCCAGACGGAGCGGTTGTGATCCCGTATTGTGCCGCGCCAATCGCTTGGCGCCGGCCCGCACACTGACCGGCGCGGGCAAGGCTTCATATGGACCCAATCAGCCCTTTGGAACACGTCGCTGAGCTTGC
>CAYWBD010000438.1:0-2778 GCA_964456315.1 uncultured Thermoflexus sp. | reverse complement strand
CGCCAGCGCCCTGCCCTCGAAGATGATCATCAGCTACTCCGACACTACCCAGCACATCACGCAGGCACACTGGACTGTGGACTTCGTCGGTAACAACAACGCCGACTACGTGCTGGACCGCGGCGAGCTGGCTGAAATTACGGTCTGGCTCAACCAGAAGGACAACGGGACGGGCAACTACGCGATTGGCACGGCGGGAAGCAACTTCCTGCAGAACCGCCTGGGAATCAACACGACGTTTACCATCGCGGTGCACTCGGATGAGGGCGGCTCGTTCGACATACAGCGCACTGCGCCGCCGCGCCTCAGCGCGGTGATGGACCTGAGGTAGCCCGACGGACTTCGACGTCGGGGGCAGCAGCTCGCAGAGCGTTCAGGTGGCCCGACTCTCTCGCGGCTGCCCTGTCGACTGCGTCCGGATGCTCGCGGTGCATCGCGTCACAGGCGCCTGATCCGCGGCGTGCCGACTAGCGCGGCCAAACCGACCACGATCAGCAGCACTCCGGCCCCGGCCAGCGCAGCCTGGATCCCAAATGCCTGGGCCACGGCGCCCATCGGCAGCGCCCCGAGCGGGATCATGCCGAAGTTCATCATGTACACGCCCATCACCCGGCCCTGATACCGCTCCTCCGTTTCCTCCATGATCAGGGCGGCATTTAGCGACCGCCTGCCCGATTCGCCGATCCCGGGCAGGAGCATGTTCGCGACGGCGAGCGGGAACGAGGTGACATACGCCGCGATGGTCATCCCCACGCCACTTACGAACGTGGTGCCTATCAGGACCGCCCCTCGTCCTTGCGCCTTGGTGAGCCCGGCAATAATTAGCGTCCCCGCAAGCGCTCCCGCCCCAAACACAGTCAGCATCAGCCCGACAGACTCTGCCCCGCGGCCGAATACGTCGCCTGCGTACACGGGCATGAGCTGCCGGAACGGCATCGAGAGCACGGTCGTCCCCAACGTCACCCCGAGCAGCCAGAGCACGGTCTTATTGGCGCGGATGTACCGCAGGCCCTCCTTCATGTCGGCCATGATCTTTTGCGCCTTGCGGCCGGCGTTGGCCGCCGGCAGCTTGGGCAACAGGGTCGTGAAGAAGACCGCTGCGAACGTGACCGCGGTGATGACGATGTACGCCCCCTCCGGGCCGAAGCGGGCGTAAACGACGCCCGAAATCGCGGGCGCGAGCAGGGTCATCAACGACATGCCGCTCGCGTTCAGCGCTACTGCGTTGCTGAGCAGGTCTTTGCCGACCAGCTGGGAGATCAGCGACTGGCGCGCCGGCATCAGGAACGCCCAGAACACCCCCTGCAAGATCGAGGCCGCGAAGAGGTGCCACACCGTGACCATGTCCAGCATGATCAGCGCGGCCACCCAGGCCGCGTTCACGGAGCTTGCCACCTGCCCGATCTGCACCAGCCGCTTGCGTTCGACCCTGTCCGCGATTGCGCCGCCGTAAAGCGACAGGATGAACACCGGTATGGCAAAGCCCACCCCGGCCATCGCGGTCAGGAACTCGGACCCGGTGAGCTCCCAGGCGAGCTGAGAGCGGGCGACCATCTGCATGTTCATACCGGCCATCGTGCAGAGCATGCCCAGCCACAGTGACCGGAAGTTACGGTTTTTGAGCGACTTGAAGGTGCGCCTGAAGTAGGACACGCGCTCCGGGCTGGCGTCGTCGGCCTTGTCTGCCGGGCTAGAAGGCGCGACCGCGGAGGCGGAGGCTCCGTTGGCCGGTCTGTTCCAGGGCAGCCGGAGGCTCGTTGGGGTTTCTCCTGTGAGCGTTGACGCTGCGAGAACCGGCCCCGCACCGGACAGGGGGCACCCAGAAAATCCCGGATCCCTATTGCCGCTGCGGTCCTGAAACATGTTCAGGAGGAAATTACCCGGGTGACCTCTAGGGGAGCCTGCGCAGCTTCGACTGAGTGAAGATGAAGAACGTCGAGGCCGCCAGCAGGAGTCCGCTCATGATGAACACCGGCACCCGGGCGTCAACCGTATCGTATGCCCAGCCAAGAGGCAGGACGGCCAGGGGCATAAGTCCAAACGTCATCATCGACAGGCCCATCACCCGCCCGCGGTACTGGTCCTCGGTCTGTTCGATCATCAAGGACTGGCCGAGGGCCATCCGGCCCGACTGCGCCAGGCCGGAAAACACCAGTGCGACCACTCCGACGGCGTACCAGGGGAACGACGCGGCGAGCAAGAGGGCCAGGCCGGCAAGGACTGTCGACGCAAGGAGCACTGCGCCCCTGCGCTGGCCGCGCCTCAGGCCAGCGATCCAGAGCGCACCGATCAGCGCACCGATGCCGTTGACGGCGCTCAGAAGGCCGATCTGCGACGCGCTGGCCCCGTACGCCTGCTTGGCGAACACCTGCAACAGCATGACGAACGGCATCGCGAGCAACGACACGACCACGCCTTGCAGCACGAGCGTCCGCACGATGGGCGTACGGAACGCATAGCGGACGCCATCGCCGATGTCGCGCACGGTCGACCGCCTGGGGCCCGTCTTCTTGTCCGGAGGCATCTTCGGGATGCGGCTGGTGAATGCCACGGCGACGAGGTTGAGAGCGGCTGCGACGATGTAGGAACCGCCTGCCCCCGCGCTGTCGTACAGGCCGCCAGCCAGGGCCGGGCCGATGAAATTCATGAGCCCCATCCCGGAGGCGTTGAGCGCCAGCGCATTGGAGACCCGGTCTGGGCCCACGAGCTTCGGAATGACGGCCTGGCGGGCGGGCATCTGGAGGGCGAACATGACGCCCTGGACCGCCGAGGCGGCGA
>CAYWBD010000437.1:0-2979 GCA_964456315.1 uncultured Thermoflexus sp. | reverse complement strand
CCTTCGATCATGCGGCGCAGATCTGAGGCCACCGCCTGGTAGCGCAGGCCGGAGGGCTTGGTTGCGGACTGGGTGGGTGTCGGCACTGTGAGGGTTTTCTGCCCGTTTCGAGGGCGCTGGCCCGCATCAGAAGCTGGGCGTCGCCGCAGTGGGGTTGTTCAGGGCGCGTATCGGAGTTCCGAAAGTCCTGCACCCCGAAACTACCACTCCATAATCACAGGCAGTGTGCGGGCCAGCCCTCATGCCGGAGTGGGGGCCGCCCGCCAACCGCAGGCGCTCTGACGGCTGGCGCGGGTCTCAGTGCAACGCCTGGGCCGCGGCTTTCGTGCCATGTTTGCCCTTCGACATGCTCAGGGCGAGAGGGTGGCGCAGAGCTGCGACTGGCACAGACCTGCGGGACCGCTCAGACGCGACAACCGGTCTGCCGCGGAGCCTTGGGCCGTCGCGGGGGGACATTCTGCCGAAGTAGACGCGGGTGGTGCTAGTCCTGGGCCGGAGAAATCAGGGGCCGCCCTGCGAACTTGCCCCCGCTGGCCAGGCCCGCCGCCGCCCTGCCCTGCAGAGCCTCTTCGGCACAGATGATGCTGGCGACCGTCCAGCTGATGTCGAACAGGCGGGCCTGGTACGTGGCGGCGGGTCGGGCGCGACACCGGCCAGCCGGCGGGACAATGGTCGTGAGCACGTCGTTGGCCGAGTGTGCCGGGCCGGGGTCTTCGATGTTTCCGTGGTCAGATGTAATGATCGCGGAATACCCGTTCAACAACGCGGCGTGAACCATGCGTCCGACTGCAGCGTCGGTCGCTTCGTAGGCCTTTACAGCCGAGGCAACCCTCGCATCCGCGGAGCTGGATTGGTCCGTCTGCTCCGGCAGCAGGTGGCCGATCATGTCAGGGGCAGAAAGGTTGCAGCAAATGAGCCTATGGCGCCGAGCCGCTAAACGGCGCACCACCGCGGAGGCTACTTCGGGGTTCCGCATCTCCGGGTATTTGACGAAGTCCGAGTCAGAGCCGACCCCGTCTCGTTCGGCGTAAGAAGGTGTCAGGTCGAGGTCCTCGATGCCTGGGGCCACAGCCTCAGCGCGGCGGCCGCGGAAAAAGTAGCCCATGTGCAGCGACTTCACGCTTTCGGCCACAAGGGCATATGTCTCGCCGGGTGCAACTTCCGGCCAGAGGGCCAGCAGGTTGTCGGCCTTGGGCCGCACCGGGAACGCCACGGTGGCGCCGTATTTGTCTGCGAAGTCCGGGTGGTACTCAGCGATGGTGCACACGTGGAGGTCGAGCGGCGCGCCCTGCCAGTCGAACTGGTAGGTCCTCTGGCGCCCGGCGGCCTCCTGCGCCAGGTAGTCCCGGGCGCCGAGCAAGGCGGCCACCTTGGCCCGCTGCCGGTCTGGCCGGAAATTGAGGTCTACGAACACCTCGCCACGGCCAATGACGCGGACCTTGCCGTCGGGGCCTGCCACGGCGATGGGCGGGACATCGGTGTCGCCGGTCCCCGCCGCGTGGGCCCTGGCGACAGCGTCCCGCACGCCGGCAAAACCGGCGGCGACGGCCCCAACTCCAGCGGTCATCAGGAGGTAGTCGGCGCGGGTGTTCTGCTCTCTGTAGTCGCGGTCCATCGAGGTGGACCTGCCCACCACCCAGGCAAGGCTCTCCGTCGCCCGGTGCCTCTCCAGGAGGGATTCGAGCTTACGGAGGTATCCCCCGACGCCGCCGGATTCTTCTAGCGACGACCGGGGTGGCGCGTCCCGGCCGTCCAGGATGGCCTGCATCCGCACGCGCGCCGGGTCAGCGTGGTGGCGGACGAACACCAACTCCAGGAACGCCTCCAGGTGGTTCCAGGCGCTGTGCACACGCCCGTCGTCACCCTGCACGCCTGAGAGGAGGAAGCAGAAGTTCAGGGCGCTGCCTGCCGAGACGCCCTTCCCGACGGCCTCGTTGAGCGCCGCGTTGTCAAGGAACGCCCCGCTCTTGATTGCCTCCGTGATTTCTCGGGGGGTCTGCGCGGCAAGCGAGAGGCCGCCGATCTGCTGGTGCCCTGTCTCGGAGTTGCCGGCAACGGCAGGCACGACGTCCTCGTACCCCGCCCATATGCCCGCGGCGCTGGTGGGCAAGGTCAGGTGCCAGTTGCGCAGACGTTCCAGGTGCGGAGCGAGGGCCATTCCTGGGACGTACCGCCTTCGTGCCGCGGCGGTGCGGACGGCTTCGCGCGCCCTGCCGAAGGCCGGCGCCGGGGATGTGCTGGAGGCCAGTAGACCGAGCACTCTGAGTGTCGCTTCAGCCTCTTCGAATGGCGTCTCTTCCTCCAGCGCCTCAGCATGGACCGGGTACGTGGCCAGGCGCGCGGCCTGGTCCGGCGAGAGCCTGGCGCCCGGCACCCGCAGTAGCGCGGTGGTCGCGGCCGCCGTCATTGCGTGCTGGTCTGGAACTGCGAGCGCGGACCACGCCTCGGAAGTGACGTCCCGCAGGGTGCGACGGTTGTAGCCCAGCCCGTCGAGGACTATCAGGAGGGCGCGTCCGGTGTCGTTTTGGCGCGTCGTTGGCAAGTCCGGGCTCCGTGGGTCAACCGCGATACCAGGGGAGGTATCTTATCCCGGCTGGCGTGAGGCGCCCCGTTTTTGCCGTTCAGTCCACGATGACGAACAGATCCGGGCGACCCGGCCCGCGTGCCACCCGTTCGAGCACCGGCAGCGAGAAATCCTGCCCAATCACCGCGGCGGCGGCGAGAAGATCCGCGCTCGCTTGCGGGAGCAGTCGTATTTGGCGGCGGACCGCCTCGCGCACCTGGTCCGGAAGCGTGAAGCCGACCAGCGCGGACGTGTCCGGCAACTCGAAGCGTCCATCCGCTCGCATGAGGCGGACGACCTCGTCCACGAAGAACGGATTGCCATTGGTCGCACCGTGCAACGCCGCCGCAAGCGCATCCGACGGCGCGCGACCGATGCTAGCGTGGATGAATCGTGCCACCTCGGCCTGGCTGAGG
>CAYWBD010000436.1:0-8250 GCA_964456315.1 uncultured Thermoflexus sp. | reverse complement strand
CTGGTTCCAGTTCGACACCACGTTCCAGATGTCGAACGTGCTCGCCTACAACCGCGGATCGCACAACATCCGCGGCGGCTTCGACCTGCGGCGGATGGCGACCGGCCGCCTTCGCCTGCCGACGCACTTGAGCTTTCCTCGACCCATGGCAGGAACGGGCGCCAGGACTGCTGCACGCGCTCCGTGTGGAAGAAGGCGTAGGGGTTTGGGCGCGGCTCTCTGGGCTCCGACATCAGCCGCATGCTCGCCTGGTGCGGAGTGCGGCCCGCCTTGCGGTGGTTGCAGTGCTTGCAGGCGCTCACTACGTTGTCCCAGGTGTGCCGGCCGCCCTGTGACCGCGGCACCACGTGGTCCAGGGTCAGGTCCCTGCTCCGGACCCCGCAGTAGACGCAGCGGTTCCCGTCTCGGGAGAAGACCTCCCGGCGGGACAGGCGGCGCCGGTGCAGCGGGCGCTTGACCAGGTACACGAGGCGGATGACGGCAGGCAGCTCATGCCAGGCCGTGGCGGAGCGGATGTACTGCCCGGAACTCTGGAGCGACTCCGCCTTCCCGCGGCCCATCAGCGACACAGCCCTGCGCACATCACAGATGTTCAGGGGCTGGTAGTTCTGATTTAGGACCAGTACAGGCAACTGGGGCGTCATATGTCTCCGGTTCCCGGGCCGGCTGTCGCTGCGTGCACAGCCGTCGCCGCCCGACCTATGTATGGACCAGGTATCTCCTCAGCCCGTGCGCGCGCCAGGCCCGCAACCACTCGTCGTCCCGCGGTCGCCAGGCGTCTGTGCGCCGGGGCCGCCACGTCCTCAGGTTCACGAGCCCGTGCCCTTCTGGTCCGCTATGTCCTCTTCGAGCGCGTCCAGTGAGTCGCCGAAGCCGCTTGGCAGTATGCCAAGGACGTCGGCAGGCGCGCCAGCGCGTATATCTAGGATAAGGGATGGGACACGCCCGTCCACCATCCACTCCCTCAGGTTGTCCCGGAATGAGCCTATTTCCACGATTATCGGCACTTTCGTGTCCGGGTTGTATGTGAAGCGCGCGGTGACGGCCACCATACCGGCGACCAGCAGCACGCCGGCCAGCGCGCCAAACACCACGCCGCCGATGCGGTCCACCCAGGTCAGCATCAAGAACTTCACTCCGGTGCGCAAGAACATGCCTAAAAGGCGCGCGCCGATGAACACCAGGATGAAGATCACCAGGTACCCGATGGCCGTGGCGACAGCGCGGTTCTCGATGTCATCGGTGAAAAAGTTCACCATCCGGAACGCGAACTGCCCGGAAAGCAGCAGCGCCACGTACACGGACACAACGGTCAGGACCGAGTCGATCAGCCCGGTCTTCAGGCCCCACAGCGCCGCCAGCGCGAATATGACCACCAGGAACCAGTCGAATACCGTCACTGAAAGACCCCACCTTCACCCGGCCCCCGGACCGTGGGCGAAAAACCGGGCCGGTCGGGGCGGAGTGTAGCACTGGCCAATCTCGCAGCCGTACACGGAGCGCGCACCGGAATCTGCGCTCTGTTGCGTCCGCCCCTATAATCCGCCGAGCCTCGGGCGCACAGGGCGCAGGCGTCATTCCCGCGGAAGCGGGAATCCAGGGCAGAGTCCGGGCGCAGCTGAGACAGAAGCTTCGCAGGGAGTATCAAGGAACCTCCCAGCACGCTGGATTCCTGGTTGCACAGGAATGACGCCGGGGGCGCGGCGCGGGCGAGGCGGGGCGCGGTTGAGGGAGAAGCCCTGCGTGGTGAGGGAAAAGCCTTACCTGGTGCCGAGATAGTCACAAAGGCTGGTATGGCAACCCAAAACAAGGTCCGCATCGCCCTCGACGGCCCTGTCGGCGCAGGAAAGTCCTCCGCCGGCCGCGCTCTCGCGCGCAAGCTCGGCTACCGCTTCCTGGACACCGGCCTCATGTACCGCGCCGTGACGGTTGCCGCCCTGGACCGCGCAGTGGCGCCCGACGACGCCCCGGCCGTCACCGCACTCGCGCGCAGCTGCGACATCAGGCTCGAAAACGGCGTCGCAGGCGACACCCACATCTTCCTGGACGGCGAAGACATCACGGCCCGGCTGTTCACACCTGAGGTCGACCGCGCCGTGTCGCCCGTCGCCGCCATCCCCGGCGTGCGCAGGGTCCTGGTGGAGTCCCAGCGGCGCATCGCCTCCGGCGGCGGCATCGTCATGGCGGGCCGCGACATCGGCACCGTGGTCCTGCGTGACGCCGAGGCCAAGTTCTTCATCACCGCGTCCCCCGAGACCCGCGCACGGCGCCGCCACGAAGAGCTGCGGGCGGCCGGCTCGGCCGAGACCTACGAGGCGGTCCTCCAGAAACTCACCCGGCGGGATCAGATTGATTCCACCCGGACCGACTCACCGCTTGCGCCCGCTCCGGACGCGCTCATAGTCAACACCGACGGGCTGACGCTGCGGCAGGTCGTAGAACGCCTCCAAGAGCACCTGACGGCGACGGTATGACCGTGCGGACTGGCCTTCAGCCCTCACCCTGGCCGTCTCCCTCCCAGGTAGAGGGGACGGGGTCACCGCTTTGAGAGGCCAGTGGCTGTTCCAGGTATGCAACTTCCTCTTCAAGAAGACCCTCTGCATCTTTGCCCGGCCGGACATTTCGGGCCGCGAGAACTTCCCGCGCAAAGGGCCGCTGATAGTCGTCTCGAACCACCTTTCCACCGTGGACCCGGCCATCGTCGCCGCAGTCGTGCCTCGCATACCCGGCTTCCTGGCGAAAAAAGAGCTCTTCCGCAACCGGGCAGTGCGGATCTTGATGACCAGCTACGGCGCCTTCCCGGTAGACCGGGGCAAGGCGGACATGCGCGCCATCAACTGGGCCGTAAGGAGGCTGCGCGCCGGTGGATGCATCATCCTGTTCCCTGAAGGGACCCGCAGCCGGGGCCACGGCCTTCTGGAGGCCCAGCAAGGGGCCGCTCTCCTGGCCCGTTTGACCGGCGCGCCCATCGTGCCTGTGGCACTGACCGGCAGCGAGCCCCTGCAAAACCTGGCGCAGGTCGTCGCGCCGATCGCGCACCTGAAAGTCGTGATAGGGAAGCCCTTCTGGATCAGCGACAGCGGCGCGGGGAGAGGGGCAAAGAAAAGAGACCTGCTCGAGCGCGCCACGCTCGAGATGATGGTGCGCATCGCTCAACTGCTCCCGGAGTCATACCGCGGCCACTACGCCGGCAGCGTCGGCGTCACGTTCGACGCGACGACTGACGTCGCCCCGGCCCGTGCGCCGGGCGCAGACGCCCCGGAGTAGCATTGCGGCTTCTCGTGCCGCGCAGGGCCGTTCGTCCTGAGCCTGCCCGCCCTGAGCCGTGCCGAAGGGTCGAAGGACGAAAACAACCGGGACGGGGCCCTTCGACATCCTCAGGGCGAGCGGATACAGTCCCGGCACCACGCGCCAATACGCCCCAAATGACGGAAGCTGAGGCAACCGCCCTGGCCACAACCGCCACAACCGCCCCCGCGACGCCTGCCGCGCCCCTGCCGAAGCTCGGCGCGCTCTCCCAGCCAAAGTTCCGGCTCTACTGGTTCGGCTCTCTGGCCGCGGTCGGCGGCACGCAGCTGGTCCAGGTCGGCAACGGCTGGCTCGTCGTCAAGGAGCTCGACGGCTCGGGCACCGCGCTCGGCCTCGTGGGCGCGGCTACTGCGCTACCGACCATCCTGATCAACATCTTCGGCGGGGTGCTTGCCGACCGCCTCGACCGCAAGAAGATCCTGCTCGTCACTTCCGCGGTCGCCGCCCTGCTGCTTGCCGCGCAGGCGGTGCTCGACTCCTCGGGCTCGATCAGGCTGTGGCACGTCGTCGTCATTGCCGTGGGCATGGGCCTCGTAAACGGGTTCGACTGGCCCACCCGCCAGGCCTTCTTCCCGCAGCTCATCACGCGTGACTACATGGCGAGCGCGGTCACCCTGAATACTGTGATGTGGTCGGGGACGAGGATCGTCGCGCCCGCTGTCGCAGGCGCGGCCATCGCGCTGGCGGGCACCGAGGTCGTGTTCTACGCCAGCGCGGCCGGGTTCGCGGGGATGTTCATCGTCCTGCTCACGCTCTCTGTGCCGCCCGCTCCCGCCCGGCCCAGGCGCAGCGTGCTGAAAGAGCTGGGCGAAGGGTTCTCCTACATCTGGCACACGCCGCTCTTCAAGACGCTGATCCCGCTCACCTACGCCAACATGTTCTTCGGGCTCCAGTACATCACGCTGATGCCGCTCTTCGCCGACCGCTTCGACGCCAGTTCCCAGCAGTTTGGGTGGATGCTCTCTGTGATGGGCGTTGGCGCAGTCACAGGGACGGTCGCGGCGGCCCGGTTCCAGTCCGGGCGGTTTTTCGGCGTGACCATGCTCGGGGCGACGGTGACCGGCACGTTGTTCCTGTGCGCCTTCGCCTGGTCGCCAGCCTACCTGGTGACGCTGCCGCTGGTCTTCGTCGCGTCGCTCTTCAACGCCATCTTCCTCATAAGCTCCATGACCGCGATGCAGCTGCGCGTTCCCGACGCCCTGCGCGGCCGCGTTATGGGCATGCATGGGATCACGTTCAGCCTCATCCCGCTGGGCGGGCTGCTCGGCGGCGCGGTGGCCGACGTCTGGGACGAACGCTGGGCCATCTCCGGCGCCGCCCTGACACTGGGGATCATCGCCGCCGCCGTCCTGGTAACGCAGCGCCACATCCGGCAGCTTGACGGCAAGCGCCTGAAAGACACAGGCCCGGCCTGACGCCGCCTAACATGGTGGCCCCATGGACCTGAACGTCATACGCGAGCGCCTCGAGGCCAGAGAGGAAGAGCTCTCCCCCTACGCGGTGCGCTCGGCGCGCTGCCGAGGCCGCCGCATCAGCGAGCCGCCCTCCCCCATGCGCACCGAGTTCCAGCGCGACCGTGACCGCATCATCCACACCAACTCGTTCCGCCGACTGAAACACAAGAGCCAGACGTTCGTCGCACCCGTCGGCGACCATTACACGACGCGCCTCACACACGTCATCGAAGTGGCGCAGGTGGGCCGGACTCTGGCGCGCGCCTTGAACTTGAACGAGGACCTGGTCGAGGCCGCGGCGCTCGGGCACGACCTGGGCCACACCCCATTCGGGCACATCGGCGAGGCCGTGCTTGACCGCCTGCTGCCCGGCGGGTTCCACCACTCCCGGCACAGCGTGCGCATCGTGGAGCGCCTGGAAAAAGACGGACAGGGCCTCAACTTGACCGAAGAGGTGGTCGAGGCCATCCGCCACCACTCCAAGCCGCAGGGCGAGTTTTTGGACGCCCGGTCCGTCGCAGGCCTCACGCTGGAAGCGCAGGTCGTGCGCCTGGCTGACGCGCTGGCCTACCTGACGCATGACATCGGCGACGCCGTCCGCTCCGGTCTTCTGACGCTGTCTGACCTGCCGGCCCAGGCCGTGTCAGCGCTTGGTGAGACCCACGGTCATCGCGTCAATGTCCTGGTCAGCGACGTCATCGCGGCGTCCTGGGACTGCACCGGCGAGGCGCCTGTGCGGGCAGCCCGGCCGCCGTGGGTGCGCATGTCGGGGCCTGTCGGCAGCGTCACCACATCGCTGCGGGACTTCATGTTTGAGCGCTTCTACATCCCCATCTCCAACAGCCGGGAAGGACGGCGCGCCGCGGACATTGTGGACCTCCTGTTCCACCACTACGTGGCCCACCCGGACAAGATGCCGCCGAAGTTTCACGAGCTAGCCGGGTCGCCCGCCCAGGCGGCAGCCGACTGGGTGTGCGGCATGACCGACAACTACGCGCTCATGCGCGCCGAGGAGGTCCGGCCCGGCATCTCCGAGGGCGTGTTTCTGGGGCGGGTGCAGAGGCTCGCGCCGTCATTCACGCGTACGCGGGAATCCAGTAGGTTCTTGACGACAAAGCCACCCGCATGAGGACCAGTCACAGGGACCCGCGCACCGGCCCCGGCGTTATTACTGCGCAACCGGGAATCCAGCGGCATCGTTTGCCTAACCCAGTTGCGAGACTCCCCCGGAGTCGACCTGCCGCCGAGCCGTCCCGATAGGCCAATCTCGGTAGGCGTCCCCCCCGTTGGCTCCACTACAATTTCGGGGATGTTCATCACACTGGCAGTCAATGGCGTGCGTTTCCACTCAGTCCGGGATGGCGACTTGTCAGGCCTGAGGCCGCGGCAGGCGCTGGCGTCCCTTGCGGTCCTGTTGTGCGCCGTCGCCGTCCTGGCCGCGGCAGCCTGCGGCGGCAGCCAGGCCCCTGCCCCCACGCAGGTCGCGCCCACACCCACAACTGCGCCCGCTCCCGGCCAGGTTGCTTTCGACGTGACCTCGTTCACGACGCCGTTCCGTTCCATCGCGCTGGAGTTCGACGGGGAGTCGGTCTGGGCCGCCCATTACGAAGACGCCGTCGTCACGAAATACAGCCGGTTCGGTGTGCGCACTGGCTTCTTCGAAGTGGAGCAGGAACCGATCTGGATGAAGTATGACGGCGCAAACATGTGGGTCGCCTCATTCAGCCAGAACAACCTGACCAAGCTCAGCAAGGCCGGCGCCCTCCTGGGCAAGTACCCCGCAGGCCACTCGCCGGGCGGCATGTTCATCAACGGGCCGGACATCTGGGTCGCCAACGGCATGTCTGACCACATCTCCAGGCTCTCTTTGGCTACCGGCGAGACCGTCGCCGAATACCCGGTCGGCATCGGGCACATGCCCGGCACGTTCGCAGTGCAGCATGACGGCAAGGACCTCTGGATCGCGAACTACTTCGAGGACACCATCCAGCGTCTGTCTCTGGACGGCAAAGTCCTGGCGACCAGCAACCCCGGATACGACCCTGTGTCCCTGGCGTACGACGGCACGAACGTCTGGGTGGCCCTTGTCGACGCTGACGCGGTGGCCAAGCTTGGCCCGGACGGCAGCATCATCGCCAAGTACCCCGTGGCTCGCGGTCCCCGGCAAATCCTCTTCGATGGCTCGCACATGTGGGTGGTCAGCTTCGACGACAAGACGGTCTCCAAGCTGGCGCTGGACGGCACAGCAGTCGGCGAGGTGCAGGTCGGCGAAGGGCCCTGGGCGATAGCGTTCGACGGCACCCACATCTGGGTCGCTGACTCGGTAATCCCCAAGCTCACCCGCCTCGGGCCCGTGACCGCGGCCATCCCCGCCGCAGCGCCCAGGCCCGTCGTCGAGCAGCTCTTCAACCCAAAAGACCGGCTGCCGGGTGTCCTGCGCATGGGCGGAGAACTCCTGGTGACCAACGTGGAGCAGGGCACCGTCGACCGCGTCGGCGCTACTGAGGGCGCAGAGCCACAGCCCGTCGGCGCTGCACCCGTCGCGATCACACAGGTGTCCGATGAGTTCTGGGTGGCCAACGCCGGCGACGGCACCGTCACTCGCAAGGACCTGGACGGTGTGACGCTGGGGACTTACCCTGTCGGCCCCGATCCGCGGGCCATCACCTACGACGGCGAGTTTGTGTGGGTGGCGAATGCCGGCGACCGCACCGTCTCGCGCCTGGACCGGGCCGGTGCTCCTGTCGGGACGTTCACAGTCGGCGAGCGGCCCAGCGCCATTGTGTCCGACGGGACAAACATCTGGGTCGCAAACACCGCTGACGGGACGGTCTCCCGGCTTTCCAAAGATGGCGCACTGCTGGGCACGTTCCCGACCGGAAAGTGGCCCGTCGCAATCGCCGTCGAGAACAAGAACATCTGGGTGGCCAACGCCGGGGACGGCACAGTCACGAAAATCTCGCAGGACGGCGCGAAGAAAGCTACATACAAGGTCGGCGACAACCCCGTCGCCATCGTTTTCGCCCCGTTCCACGGGGACGGGCACATCTGGGTCGCCAACTACGCAGACAACACCGTGATGAAGCTGACGTTGGACGGACAGCGGCTGGCCGTGGTCCGTACAGGGGAGAAGCCCGCCGCGATCGCCGTGCTCGGCGACATCCTCGCGGTGGTCAACTCAGGGTCGAAGGACCTGAGCCGCGTGCCGCTGGAAACCGGCGGCGCGTCGATGATGTAGCGGCCACCACCGGGGCCCGTCCGCCCCTGACGGCGCGCCAAGGGGGCCGGAATACTTCATCCTGAACTTGTTTCAGGACCTGGGTCTGAGATGAATTGCGGGACCTCTGGATGCCCTGCTAGTGTCCCGTCTCCGAAGTCCTGAGCCAAATCCTTCATTCCCTCTCCCCTTGCGGGAGACGGGTGCCCACCGGAGGTGGGCGCGGGTGAGGGGTCAATTAGGAGCTCCATATCGGAGACGGGACACTAG
>CAYWBD010000435.1:0-3778 GCA_964456315.1 uncultured Thermoflexus sp. | reverse complement strand
CCGTTCGTCCTGAGCTTGTCGAAGGACCTGACCCCGCCTGCCCTGAGCTGGCCGAATGGGTCGAAGGACCAGAGCTATTCGAAGGAGCGAACAACACCCGGTGCACCAGGCAGTTGCCGCGCACAGTCAGGTTCATCCGGTGCCGTGCCGGGCCCAGGTAACCGACCGCGGTGCTCCAGCGCACGCCGTCCGGGTTGTTCAGCGGCAGCGGCCCGACGCCGGTCGAGCCGGGGTCGTTGTGGTCAGGCGAGTCCGGGAACCCCGCGGCGTGGCAGGCCTCGGCGAACGCAGCCTGGTCGGCCATAAGCTCGTTCGGCTTGTAGCGGCGGACGATGATCGGCCCGTCCTTGCCGTGGAAGTCGCCGCCATAGTCTAGGTCCGTCTCCAGCTTGCGGAAGTAGGGCAGCACGTCACGCCATGACCAGCCTGCGTTGCCCGCTGCGGCCCACAGGTCGTAGTCCTCGGGCACGCCCCGCAAGAACACCTGCCCGTTGATGGCGCTGGTGCCGCCGACGACGTAGCCGCGCGGCACAGGCATATTGAGGTTGAGGCGCGTCGCACGGGCGTGGAACTGCCAGTCGTGGCGCCCGCCGACCACGTTGTCCGCGCCGGTGGCGTGGCCCTGCTTGATATCGGCCGGCAGGCGGTCGAAGTCCGGGTAGTCTGGCCCGGCCTCTAGCAGCAGGACTGACCGGCGCGGGTCTTCTGACAGGCGCGCTGCGGCGGCCGCGCCTGCGGACCCTGCGCCGACCACGATGACGTCGTACTTCATTACGAGAGCCCCCCGGCGCGACAACGGCCAGCCACGGTGGCGTCGTACTTCATGCTCGTGACCTGCTGCCGGGTCGGCTCCGGCTGACCTCAACGCCCACCCAGTCTGCGTCCCTGACCGCGCCGGGCTTCCGGACGGTCACTGTGACGCTGTGCACCAGCGGGTCGTCCAGACATAGCTCTGCGGCACGCTCGGCGAGGGCCTCTACCAGCCCGAAGCTGGAGTCGCTCAATTCCGCGACCACCCGCTTCGCGATGGTCCGGTAGTTGACCGTGTCCCCGATTCTGTCTGACTTCCCGGCCTTGCGCATGTCTGCGCCCAGGGCGATGTCGAGCACCAGGTCCTGGGGCGCCAGGCGCTCCCAGTCGTTGATCCCGATGATGCACCGGAGCTTCAGGCCGGAAATCAGCACGCGGTCCATTTCAGTCAGTGCCCCTCACCCTCGCCCTCTCCCGGCGGGAGAGGGGATTCGCGCGGTCCATGTCGATCAGTGCTCGGCGCCCTGGTTGACGCCAGTTTTGAACGGCGGGCCTGATCATGTCATTCTGAGCGAAGGCCCGCAGGGCCGGAGCGAAGAATCTAGCTCAAAGGATGCCGCGCCGCGTTTGAGCTAGATTCTTCGGCGCTACGCGCCTCAGAATGACATGATCCAGCCTGATCGATGGCGCTAGGCGCCTCAGAATGACATGGTCCAGCCTCAACGGTGCGCACCAGTCGAGTATGGCAGACGTTGAGATTGGGCCCCTCGACTTGGCTAGGGGCGAGCGGACCGTTGCGCCTAACCCGCATGCCTCGCTTACGACCTGTTCCAGACCGGGATGCGCGCGCCATTGATGTTGCCACCGGCCTCGGTGCACAAGAACACCATCGTCTCCGCCACCGCGCGCGGCGTGACCCAGCGCGCGAAGTCCGCATCGGGCATCCCCCGCCGGTTGCCGGGTGTGTCGATCGTGGACGGGATGATGGCGTTCGCGGTGACGCCCTTGCCGGCCACCTCCTCGGCGATGGACTCCGTCAGGGCCACGACCGCCGCCTTGCTCGCAGAGTAGGCCCCGTTGCGCGCAGTGCCCTTCAGCGCCGGCTTCGCCCCGATGTTTATGACCCGGCCCCAGCCGTTCTGCAGCATGTGGGGCAGGACTGCCCGGCACATGACAAACGTGCTCCGGAAGTTCACCAGCATGAGCTTGTCGAGCGTCTCGTCTGGCATCTCGGCGACCGGAGGCTGCGGCGCCCAGGTGCCCACCAGGTTGACCAGGATGTCGACCTTGCCGTACGCCGCGACCGCGCCGGCGACCGCGTCAGCGGCCTCCCGCGGGTCCGTGACATTGAACCACTCCCAGGGCGATGCCGCATCTGCAGGGTCCTTCCGCACGACCCTCGCCCCTGCTTCGGCGAACACCTCACGGGCAACAGACCCCAGACCGCCGCCTGCGCCGGTGATCAGAGCGACGCGACCCGAAAGCGCCGAGTGTTGTGCCAAGGTGAGGCCTCCTCAGGAAGGCTGCGCGCGGGCAGCCCACAACTGCCAACGATGTATCCCGTGGTCCATCTAGCGCGGCGGGTGGGGTACTCCAAGGTCGCGGCAGATCTTTGCCGCCAGCACATCGCTGAGTTCACGGTGCCTGGGCACGGCTGACCGGCGCCTGTTCGCCGGATTGCCCCACCAGGAGTGTCGCGCCCCCTCTCTGACCAGCGCGCATCCGTGCGACCTCAGGTGGGCCAGGAGGTCCCGGCGCGTCATACCGCGACGGTGACTTCTTCGTACTCACCCACCGCCGACTGGACCGCGTCGGTGCGGTTCATCGCGAGGGCTTCTCCCAGCGCCGACCGCAGATTTTCGAGCAAGACCGCTCGAGTCTTGGCCTGCGAGTTCACTCCGGGGATCTCCTGTACCCAACCGATCCACCACTTGCCGTCGCGCTGGATAATCGCCGTGTACGTCGTGCTCATCGCAAATCCCCCTTGTCCGTCAGACCCGCAGGCCGGCGCCGCTGACCACGGCCACTGTGGTACCAGGAACGTCTATGCCGCATGCCTCGAGAACGCACTTTCCCGCGCCCCTCGGCGCTGGCAAGGTTCCGGTTTCTTCCGCCAGCTTCATGGTGCTCACACGATATGCCGCCCGCCGTCCACGTGGACTCGCTCGCCGGTGATGTAGTCGTTGCGGATGAGAGACAGCACCGCCTGGGCGACCTCGTTCAGGGTGCCTGGCCGCCCGGCTGGGACCGCGCCGGTATCCTGCGATGCGGCGCGCCCGGCGGAGCTGTCGGCAGGCGGCAGTATCGCGCCGAGAGCGACCTCGTTCACCTGGACCCCCGGAGCGAGCGCGTACGCCAGCGAGCGGGTCAGGCCCGACAGCGCGGCCTTGGTCGCGCCGTAGGCAAAGCGGTTCTTGCGCGCCGTGCGCCAGTCGCCCAGGTTGATCACCTTGCCGCCTGCGCCTGCCGGCAGCGCGGCAGCCATAGCCTGGGCCAACAGGAACGGCGCGCGCACGTTCACGGCGAAGTAGGTGTCAAACTCAGCGGCCGTCGTGTCCGCCAGTGTCTTGCGGCCGAAGAGCGACGCGTTGTTGACCAGGACATTCAGGCCGCCGAAGCGGGCCACGACCCTCGGCACGAGCCCAGAAGCCTGCCCGGCGTCCGAGAGGTCGGCCTGGAACGGCTCTGCGTCGGCCCCCAGCGCGCGGACCATGGCAACCGTCTCGGCCGCCGCGTCGGCAGACGAGTTGTAGTGGACGGCTATGTTCGCGCCAGCCTCGGCCAGAGCCAGGCAGAGCGCGCGCCCGATCCGCTGGCCCGCGCCAGTCACGAGCGCCGTCTTGCCTGAAGGGTCCAGTGCGCCGACCTCCCCATGTCACGCTTGACCGCTGGCCGGGAGTTCCCGGCCTGACCGCTCGCCCTGAGCCTGTCGAAGGGCCGCGTTCGGTGTCTGGTCGTCCTTCGACAGGCTCAGGACGAACGGCTATGCCCAGCCCTGTTCGCCTATCCCGCCGCGAAGCGTTGCCTG
>CAYWBD010000434.1:0-6019 GCA_964456315.1 uncultured Thermoflexus sp. | reverse complement strand
CGGGAGCCGGGGCAGCGTCATCCCCCTATTCGTAGAGCAGCGCAGTAAAGGCGTAGTGACCGTTACGGACCCGCACATGACACGGTTCTGGATAACGCTTGAGCAGGGCGTGGAATTCGTAATCCGCAACGTGGAGCGCATGAAGGGCGGCGAAGTGTTCGTCCCGAAATTGCCCAGCATGGAGCTGGCCACGCTGGTGGAAGCGGTTGCCCCCGGCTGCAAGATGGAGATCACTGGTGTCCGGCCCGGGGAGAAACTGCACGAGTCGCTCATCTCCGAGGACGAGGCGCGCAACGTACTGGAATACTCGGACCACTACCTCGTCCGGCCCGCACACCACTCGTGGACGGCGGAGGAGTGGGAAGGTGGCGAGCCCGCCCCTGAACGCTTCTGCTACCGGTCGGACACAAACGTGTGGAAGCTGACTAAAGAGGACCTGGTCAGGGTCGTGGAGGCCTTGTGATCGCGAAAGGCGCACGCCTCGTGGTCGACGGCGGGACGCCGGTGCGGCAGACGCGCCTGCCGTACGGACGGCAGACCATCCTTGAGGAAGACATCGCAGCCGTGGTCGAAACGCTGCGCTCCGACTGGCTGACGACTGGTCCCCGTGTGCAGGAGTTTGAGAAATCGCTCAGCGAGGCGACGGGGACCAAACACGCCGTGGCGGTCTCCAGCGGCACTGCTGCGCTGCATGCCATGCTGGCTGCGTTGGACCTGCAACCTGGCGATGAGGTGATCGTCCCGGCCATCACGTTCGCCGCCACTGCGAACGCCGCCCTGTACGTGGGAGCCAGGCCGGTTTTCGCAGATGTGGAACCAGACACGCTCCTCATCTCGCCTGAGTCCGCTGCGCGTGCGGTGTCGCCGCACACAAAGGTCATCCTGGGGGTGGACTACGCTGGGCAGCCCGCGGACTACGCCGCGCTGTCGGCAATTGCGCAACCGCGCGGGATTCGCGTGCTGGCTGACGCGTGCCACGCGCTGGGCGGGTCGCTTGAGGGAAAGCCCATCGGGTCCATCACGCCTATGAGTGCGTTCAGCTTCCACCCTGTGAAGCATGTCGCTGCTGGCGAAGGAGGCGCGGTCACATGCGACGATGACGCCCTTGCCAGCCGCATGCGGACGTTTCGAAACCACGGCATCACTACTGACCACGCCCGCAGGGCCGCGACCGGCACGTGGGTCTATGAGATGCAAACGCTCGGGTTCAACTACAGGATGTCTGACATCAGCTGCGCGCTCGCCCTGAGCCAGCTAGGCCGCCTGAAGGAGAATGTCCGGCGCAGGCGGGAGGTCGCCCGCCGTTATGACGACGCGTTCGCAGAGGTCAGGGGGGTGCGACCACTGAAAACACGCGCCGGGGCGGGCCATGCCTACCACCTCTACGTGATCAGTCTGGAGTTGGAGCTGCTCAGCGTGGGCCGGTCGGAATTCTTTGCCGCCATGAGCGCCGAAAACATCGGGGTGAACGTCCACTACGTCCCGGTACCCTGGCACCCTTACTACCAGCGGCTGGGCTACGAACGGGGCGGTTGGCCGGTGGCAGAGGCGGCCTACGAAAACATCATCACACTACCACTGTGGCACGGGATGTCGGACGTCGACGCCGGGGATGTGATTGCGGCCGTGGAGAAAGTGGCCGGGGCGTACCGGAAGTAGCCTAGGCTCGCGACTCGCTGGCCAATTAGGGCCGGGCGGCCCCCGAGAGAGCGCCTGGGGGCCCGAGGGAGAGAGGAAATCGCAGTCCGGACGCACGCCCTTTTCCGTTCTGACGCGACTGCCGAAATGGGCATAGGGCATTTCATCAGGTCACTCACCCTTGCGCGCGCATGGATGGCCGCCGGCCACAACGCAGTAATCTTGACCGCCACCAAGGACTCCGCCTTGATAAATCGCGCAGCGCACGCGGGGGTGCCGGTGGAACAGTTGAGCCCGTCAGACCCTCACCTGGGCGCTGATCCGGTCACGGACTGGTGCCGGGAGAACCTCGGCGGATGGGTATGCCTGGACGGCTACCAGTTCGACGAACGGTACCAGCGGGCGGTGACAAAAGCCGACGGCCGTCTGATGGTGATAGACGACTACGTGCGGCTCTCCGAGTATCACGCGGAAATTGTGTTGGACCAGAACTTCGGCGCGGAAGGGCGTGTGTACCCCGCCGTGGAAGGCGCGTCGCTCCTGCTGGGCCCGCGGTTCGCGCTGATCGCGCCGGAATTCGCGTCTCTCCGGCAGGAGCACCGGTCTCAGCCGCATGCCGCGCGGCGGGTACTGGTCACGCTTGGCGGTTCCGATCCGGCGGGCCAGACTGCGAAAGTCGTGCGGGCGCTCCTAGACGTGCGAGACCCAGATTTGGAAGTTACCGCGGTCATAGGTGCCGCGAACCCGAATGGTGCCGCCATCGCGGAGATGCTCTACGGGCAGCCCGGTTTCAGGGTCGTCCGCGATGCCCAGCAGATGCCGGAACTGATGGCCTGGGCGGACCTGGCCGTTTCGGGCACTGGGTCGACGAGTTGGGAGCTCTGCCTGATGGGCGTGCCGACGGTGTCGCTCGTCCTGGCGGAGAACCAGCGGCCTGCTGCGGAAGCGCTTGGCACAGCCGGGATCTTTCACAACTTGGGGTGGTACCGTGACCTCACGCGCGCGGCGATAGCGAGCGCTGTGGCGGCGCTCTGCGGGGACCCAGAACGCAGGCAGGAGATGGCGGCGCGAGGCCAACGGCTCGTTGATGGCCTAGGGGCGCGTCGGGTAGTGGAAGTGATGGAATCCAGGACAGGGTGACGGTCATTCGCCGGAGGGCGGGCGGGGAACGCCCGTGGCACTCCGACTGAGGCCTTCTGCCGGCGGGAGCCAGGCCTGGACGTATTCATGCGCATCATCTTCTTCGGCAACAACAGGGTCGGCCTCGAGGTCCTGAATTGGCTCGTGGCCCAGGGGGACGAGGTTGTTGCCCTCGTAGTGCACGAGGCCGGACGGGCGCGCTTCCGCGAGGATATGGTCCGCTCCACGGGCCTGCCGCTGTCACGGGTATTTGAAGGTCCGGCCCTGCGGGACCCTGCCACTGTGGAGGCCATCCGGGCGCTCAGACCTGACATAGGGGCCTCAGTCTTTTTCGGCCACATCATCCGCGCGGAAGTGATCTCGCTTTTTCCGTCCGGTATCCTCAACCTCCACCCCGCGTACCTGCCCTATAACCGGGGCGCGTTCCCGAACGTGTGGAGCATCATTGACGGCACTCCCGCAGGCGTGACGTTTCACTATGTGGATGAGGGCGTGGACACCGGCGATATCGTCGCTCGGCGGGATGTGCCTGTGTTGACAACAGACACCGGAATGTCGCTTTATGCGCGGCTGGAGGAAGCCTGCATCAGGCTGTTCAGTGAATCCTGGCCGCTCGTGAGGGATGGGCGGGCCGTGCGGACTCCGCAGGCGCGCGCCGAGGGCACGCATCACCGTATGTCGGACGTGGAGAAGATAGACCGTATCGACCCTGACCGCATGTACACGGCGCGTGAACTGATTGACGTTATCCGCGCCCGCACTTTCCCGCCCTATCACGGGGCGTACATTGAGGAAGATGGATCGCGTGTGTACCTGCGCCTGCAGTTGCTGACTGAAGAGGAGATACGGCGTGAGCAGCAGAAGTGAACGTGCTCAGGCCCGCCACGGCACAGGGAACCGCGTGGATGGCGCGATTGGGTCGCCCGCGGCCGCGGAAGCTTTTGCGCCGCACGTAAAAATCGCGGGCCGGAAAGTCGGCGCAGGACATCCCGTGTACATCATCGCCGAAATGTCTGGAAACCATAACGGGTCGTACGACCGGGCGGCACGCATCTTGGAATCGTGCGCGGAGGCCGGCGTCGACGCCGTTAAGCTCCAGACCTACACCGCCGACACACTGACGATTGACTGCGACGCGCCTTTGTTCAAGATCGGCTCGAACAACACGTGGGGCGGCCGCACGCTTTACGACCTGTACAAGGAGGCGCATACGCCCTGGGAGTGGCAGCCAAAGCTGAAGCTGCTGGCAGACGGCCTCGGCGTGGACCTGTTCTCGTCCCCGTTCGACTTCAGCGCCGTGGACTTCCTGGACAAGATGGGAGTGCCGGCGTTCAAAGTGGCCTCGTTCGAATGCACGGACCCGCCTCTTGTGGCCTACATGGCCTCGAAAGGGAAGCCCATCCTCATGTCCACGGGCATGGCGACGCTTGCCCAGATCGATGATGCGGTGACGGCGGCGCGGGCGGCGGGTGCCGGGCCGGGCAAGCTCCTATTGTTCAAGTGTGTCTCGTCGTACCCCGCCCCACCGGAGGCCATGAACCTGCGAACGATCCCTCACCTTGCTGCGGCTTTCAACGTGCCCGTAGGGCTGTCCGACCACACGCTCGGTACGGAGGTCCCAGTGGCCGCGGTGGCGCTGGGTGCATGCGCCATAGAGAAACACGTGACTATGTCCCGCTCGGACGGCGGGCCGGACGCGCAGTTCTCGCTAGAGCCGGCAGAACTAGCCCGCATGGTGCAGGAGATCAGGAACACCGAACAGGCGCTGGGTGGCGTGGTGTACGGCCCGACGGAGTGGGAAGCTCCGAACCGAGTGTTCCAGCGGTCGCTGATCGTGACAGAAGACATGAAAGCTGGAGACACCTTCACACCCGCGAACCTGCGGTCCATCCGCCCCGGTTACGGCATGCCACCAAAGTTCATCGGCGATGTCATGGGCAAGAAGGCGGCACAGGCTGTCACGCGGGGCACTCCCCTATCGTGGGACCAGGTGGCCGGGCCGGCCGCATCTGTGGCCGTGGAGCCACGGGCACGCTAAGCCGGCAGGAAATGACGGCTAGCGTCCTAATCGTTGGCTGCGGGTCCATAGGCCAGCGGCATGCGCGGAACCTGCGCTCCCTCGGAGTAGGCGAGATTTGCGTTTATGACCCCGACGGCTCCCGGGCGGAGCAGGCGGTGAGGGACGCCGGCGCCGTCGCTGTGGGATCAGTCGAGGCAGGTCTGGCTCTTCGTCCGCAGGCGGTCTTTATCTGCACCCCTCCGCACCTCCACACCGCGGGCGCGCGCGCTGCAGTGGACGCAGGGGCGCACGTTTTCATCGAGAAGCCGCTGTCGGACCGTTTGGACGACGTCGCGGAGATGATCGGCGCCGCTGCCCGGCGCAAGCTAGTCGTGATGGCCGGGTACAATCTGCGGTTCCACGCGGGGCTGCTGAAGCTCAAGGAGCTGGTGAAGACCGGGTCAGTCGGCCGCGTGCTGACCGTCCGAGCCGAGTACGGTCAGTATTTGCCAACTTGGAGGCCGGGGCGTGACTACCGGCAGGGCTACATCGCCAGGCCGGAAACGGGCGGCGGGATAATTTTGGAAGAGTCTCACGAGCTCGACTATGTGGCGTGGCTGGGTGGCCGGGTTGAGTCTGTGTACGCGGCCGCTGGAAAACTATCGGACCTGGAGATCGTCGCCGAGGACGTAGCGTTGATGGTGCTGCGTCTGGAAGGCGGGGCGCTCGGGGAGGTCCATGTGGACTGCGTTCAGCGCGAGTACCGCCGCGAGGCGCACGTGGTGGGCACCGAAGGGACGGCCACATGGGTGTACGAAAAGGGCGTGCGGCTGGCGCGGGCCAGCCGGGAGCCGGAGTTTTTCGATATCGTTCCCGACCCGAACCAGATGTACCTGGATGAGGTGCGCTGCTTCTTGAACTGCATCGCGGGCAACGCTCAGCCTCCGGTTGATGGCGCGTCGGCGTTGCAGGACCTGAGGGTCGCCTTGGCAGCGAAAGAGTCCGCCCGTATATGCCGCGAGGTGGCTGTCGGGTGAACGTTGTCTGCATCATCCAGGCGCGGTTAGGCTCTACCCGGCTGCCGCGCAAGGTCCTGGCAGATATCAATGGCACGACCATGCTGGCGCGTGTGATTGAGAGGGCGCGGGCGATACCCGGTGTGAGGGGCGTGGCGGTGGCAACGACGACCGCTCAGGAGGACGGGGCCGTCGCCAACGCGGCGCGCGCTGCGGGCGTCGGCGT